>JAWLDL010000037.1:0-11607 GCA_041686675.1 Spirochaetia bacterium
CGTCGTGGCCGACGAAGTACGCAGTCTCGCGGTGGACGCCAACGCCCGATCGAAGGAGATATCCGCCCTGGTAAAGGAGATGAATGCATCGATCAGGGCGGGCGCGGGGCGAGCGGAAAACACGCGCGGTTCTCTCAATGGTATCCTGGAGAATGCTGGACACATCCGCTCGGCCATGCAGGACACGGGCGCCCGCATGGATGAGTTCCTCGACTTCGGCTCCCGGCTCGATACCGATATGGCCGGTCTCGAGGAGACCACCCGGCACATTACCGCGCACTCGGATGCGGAGGCTCGCGTGTTCGGCGAGTACGAGGAGTCCTTTCGGATGCTCAGGAGCCTGATCGAGGGCATCTCGGCCGAGATTCAGGAACTCAACCGACACAACGAGACCGCAGCCGGAATTCTCTCCAAGCTCGATGAGCTGCGTGAGACCACGGCGGAGACCGACGGCCACGTTTCCACCCTCATAGAAGAGTCTCTCGCCATCGGGGATGGTTCCGGCGGGGCAAATGCGCTCGCGGCCGGGTAGTGATTGCCCCAGCGTCCCCGCATCTGTAGGATGATGCGCATGCACCAGCATCGCTACATCGATACCGACCGCGGGTTTCGCTCCTGGCTCGCCTCGATTCCCGCCGACCAGCCTGCGGTCGCCGTAGACATCGAGGCGGAGTTCAACCTCCACATTTACGGCGAGCACTTCTGTCTGTTGCAGGTCTACGACGGTACCAACGCCGTCGCCATCGATCCGCAGTCGGTGTCCATCGAGCTCATCAAGGAATTCCTCGAGAGTCGGGATCGCCTCAAGATCACCTATGATTGCTCGAGCGATCGACTTCTGCTCTTCAGAAACCACAACATCCGGATGAGCACGATTCTTGATCTCCGTCCCGCGGTGAAGCTCCTCGAGTTTCAGAAGCAGGGGCTCGGGGCGGTTCTGCAGGAGGTTCTCGGCATCCCTCCGGCGCGCGCGAAGGAGCGGTTCCAGCAGTACGACTGGACCAGGCGGCCGATCGATCCCGAGGCGCTCGCCTACGCCATCGACGACGTGGTGCACCTCTACCGCCTGCATGACGAGCTTCTGTCGCGCATCACCGGGGCCGGGCTCCTCGACCGCTTTCTGCTCGAGAACTTTCGCCTGCAGGACCGGGACCCCGAAACCGACCGGGAAGCGGGAATCCTGCGTCGCGGCCGCAAACAGCGCCTCGCGCCCGCGCAGCAGGAACTGCTGACGGCCCTCCATGCCCGCCGGGAAGAGGTTGCACGGGAGCTCAACCTGCCCCCGAATACCGTCTATCCCAATCGCGAGCTCCTCAGCGTGGCTGTCGGTGAGCGGCTGCCGCGGCAGGCGCAGCGCTCCCGGAATGTGCCTCGCGAGGCCTTCGACAAGCTCGTCCGCGAGCTCGAGGGCATTGTCGCCGGTGCGTAGCGTCGGTGCAGGCCAAGTGCAGCTGTGCGTTGCGCGGGAGGGCCGCAATGCGTACAATTGTATCGAATGACGATCGCTGAGACGGAACGCAACGCGGGCGCTGAGACGGAACACAACGCCGGTCGGCAGATACTCCTCGTTGAAGATGAGGCCATCATCGCGATGGCTGAGAAGAACACGCTCGAGAATGCAGGGTATACGGTGTCTCTCGCCCACAGCGGGGAAGAGGCGGTCGCCGCCGCCGATACGCGGGGTCACACCGATCTGATCCTCATGGACATCAACCTCGGCAGAGGAATCGACGGTACGGAGGCGGCTTCTCGTATCCTCGAGAAATACGACGTGCCCCTGGTCTTTCTGTCTGCACACACTGAGCCGCAGGTGGTCGAGAAGACTGAGGGCATCACCTCGTACGGATATGTCGTGAAGAACAGCGGTGACACCGTCCTGCTTGCCTCTATTCGCATGGCGTTTCGCCTCCACGAGGCGCGGCAGGCAGTGAAGGCTCACTGCCGCATCCAGCGGGCAATGCTCGGGGTCAGCAGGAATCTCGCGGCGACGCGAGATCTCCAGACGATTCTCCAGACCGCATCGGACCGGCTGGCGGAGCTCTCCGGTCTGGACTCCGGCGCGATCTATCTGCTGCGCGACGGCACCCTCACGCTGGAAGCTACGACGCCGACGGTTGAGGCAGGATTTCCCGAGGAGTTCCGCAATGCACCGCTTACCCATCACCCCCACATCGACGAGGCCATACGAACCGCCGCACCGGTCTTTATCAGCGACACCAACGCCGAGCCGATGACGGCGGCCGAGCGGGCAATCACCGACCTGCGCAATCTCAAATCGATACTGTACGTGCCACTGGCCTCTCCGGACAGTACGGTCGGGGTGTTCATCACCGGCTCTACGGGCAGCCGGGTTACCATGAGTGACTCCACGCTCGACCTCTGTACGACGTTGGCGAACATGACCGCTGTCGCCATCGAGAATGCGCTGGTATTCGAGCGCTGCGGCGAGCACAACCGGCAGCCGTAGCCGCTCCACGCCGCCTGGCGCCGCCGCCTACGAAAGCCGGACGCGCGGGTTGAGCAGGGCGAAGAGCAGGTCGGCCACGAGGTTTGCCGAGGCGTAGAAGAAGACGATGAGCACCGAGATGGCCTGCAGGACCGGCAGGTTCTTCTGCGTTACCGCGGTGACCAGAAGCGACCCGACTCCGGGGAAGTTGAAGACGTTCTCGATCACGACGAGCCCGCCCATGAGCCAGCCGATGGAAAGCGCTATCACCGCGATCGTCGGGAGAAGCGCGTTCCTCAGGGCGTGCGCAAAGACAACTCGTCGATAGGGGATGCCCTTCAGTGTTGCCGTGCGCACGTAGGGCTTCTTGAGTTCCTCGAGCATGCCGGCGCGGGTCATGCGGGTAATGTAGCCGGTGAGCACGAGGCTTGCGGTGAGGGCGGGCAGAATCAGCAGCCGTATCCATTGGAGAAACGACATGTCCTGAGCGATGTATGCGGTCGCAGGCAGCCAGCCCAGCCACAGGGCGAAAATGTTTATCAGCACGATGCCGGTCACGAACTCCGGGAGCCCGACCACCGAGAGAGACACAACGGAGATGGTGCTGTCGGTAATGCTGCCCTCCCGCAGGGCCGCGACAACGCCGAGCAGCAGGGAGAGAGGGATGACGATGGCAAGCGTCAGCCCCGCGAGTCGCAGTGAGTTCGAAAGTCGGCTGAGAACCAGATCACGCACGGGTGGATTGCCCGCAGTGAAGGAGCGCCCCCAGTCGGCTGTCAGGAAGCCGCCCAGCCAGTCGACGTACTGCGCAAGCGGCGGCCTGTCGAGACCGAATTTTGCCTCGAAGTTCTCGATGGCGGTGGGCGAGGCGTCCCGGCCGAGTACGAGCCGCGCGATGTCTCCGGGGAGAAGGTTGGTGAGGGCGAAGATGAGAAACGAGGTCACCAGCAGTGTGACCGCGAGCAGGAGCAGCCGCCTGAGGATGTAGCGTGTCATCTGTCGCCCTCCTCGTCCGGCGGAGTGTCGGCAGCGGATGGGCCGGAAGCCGGCGGGCCGGCGTCCTGTATCGCCTTCAGCTCGGCGAGCGGATAGTGGCAGCGGATCTCGTGACCGTTCTCGCCGGTCCTCACCGGCGGGACGTCGGTCTCGCAGACGGTGCCGATCTTCCGCGGGCACCGCGTATGAAACGGGCAGCCCGACGGGCGATTGCGTGGCGAGGGGACCTCACCGCGCAGCGCAATGGGGTGGTGGCGAGCCGCGGGGTCGGGCGTCGGTGCGGCGGAGAGGAGCGCCTCGGTGTAGGGATGCGACGGAAACCGGAGAACCGCCTCGCCGGCTCCCTGCTCGACGATTTCTCCGAGATACATGACGGCGATGTTGTCGGCAAGGTAGCTGACCACCTCGAGGTCATGGGATATCACGATGTAGGACGCTCCTTCTGCGGCGCGGAGGTCCTTGAGAAGGTTGATGATGACCGCCTGAACCGATACGTCCAGTGAAGAGGTCGGCTCATCGGCTATGACGAGCGCGGGATTCGGCGCGAAGGCGCGGGCAATCGCCACCCGCTGTTTCTCCCCGCCGCTGAGAAACGCGGGCCTTCTGTCATAATAATCCGCGGTAAGCCCCACGGCCGTGAGAAGCTCCTCGACCTGGGCCCGGACTGCGGACCGGCTGCGGCGCTCGAGGGAGAGCTTGTGGATCGTCCTGCCGATGGTCTGTCCCACGGTGCGATACGGGTTGAGGGAATCATCGGGATTCTGGAATACGGTCCGCAGGTTCCGCAGCGTCTCGCGGTCACGATGCTTGAGCTCGAGGCTGACCGGCTGATCGCTGAGCCGCAACTCGCCCTTGTCGGCTTCGATGAGGGCGAGAATGGAACGCGCAAGGGTGGTCTTTCCGCTGCCGCTCTCTCCCACGAGGCCGAACGTCGATCGTTCATTAACCTCCACCGAGACGTCACGCAGCGCCTGTACGCCCGGAGAGCGTCGACCGGTGAGTCGGTCGAGCGCCCGCTTCTCGCCGAAGCGCTTACTCATACCGTGTGCGCTCAGCACCAGGGACCGGCTCGGCCCCGCGGCACGTTCGGTCCGCTGCGAGGTCTCGAACGGCGTGATCTCTCCCGCGGCTATCTCGCGCCAGCGCCAACAGCGCACTAAGCGCCCGTCACCTGCATCCTCCAGCGGAGGCTTGCTCCGCCGGCATGTGTCGGTTGCAAGGGGGCAACGGTCGGCGAAGACGCAGGCTGAGCTCCGGGCGCCCAGGCTCGGCGCCACGCCCTCGATGTTGGTCAGCCGGGCCTTGCTGCCCCCGGTCGAGGAGGGGAGGCAGGCAAGCAGCCCCGCCGTATAGGGGTGGCGCGGCCCGGCAAAGAGCTCATCCACCGGGGCGCTCTCCATCACCTCTCCCGCGTACAGGACCGTGACGTAGTCACAGAGCTGGGCAACGGTGCCGAGATCGTGGGACACGTACAGTGCGGCCGCCTCTTCCTCTTTTATGAGATCGCGAAGGAGATCGAGGATGACGGCCTGGGTGGTCACGTCGAGGGCGGTCGTCGGTTCATCGAGCACGACGAGCCGGGGCCGGGTGCTCAGCGCCATCGCGATCATCACGCGCTGCACCATGCCGCCTGAGAGCTGGTGGGGATAGCGTGAGAGCACCTGCTCGGGATCCGCTATCTGCACGTGCCGCAGCGCGTCTTCTGCCCGCTCGTGTGCTTCCGTGGCGCCTATTCCGAGATGGCGCCTCGTTACCTCGGTCATCTGGCGTGATATCCGCAGCGAGGGGTTCAGCGAGTCCATGGTGTTCTGCGGCACCAGTGAAATCTGGTTTCCCCAGATCTCCCGTATCGCACTGTCGCCGACCGTGCGCAGATCCTGATCGTCGAAGATGATGCGCCCATCGGATATCCGCGCGTTTCGCGCCAGATAGTGAATCATGGCCATGGCGACCGTGGACTTGCCGCTGCCGCTCTCACCGACGAGGCCGTGAATCTGCAGCGGGTTGATGCGAAGATCGACGCTCTCCACGGCGCTCAGCCACTCGCGTCCGATCCGGTACTCGATGGAGAGATCTTCAACGCTGATTACCGGTTCCGTCACGTGCGCTACTCCTCGTTCCGCAGAAGCCGACGGATGCCGTCGGACATGAGATTGAAACTGATGATGAGAACCGCGATGCCGAGAACGGGATACCACAGCTCCCAGGGCGCCTCGCTGATCTGCGTTCTCGCATCCAGCACCATTCGTCCCCACTCGGGGGAGGGGGGCTGCACGCCGAGACCGAGAAACCCGAGGGAGGTCACGAGGATGATGGCGTAGGACAGCCGCAGCGAGGCCTCCACGACCAGTGCCGGGAGCACGCTCGGCAGAATCTGTCGGAAGAGAATGTGCATCGTGCCCTCTCCCCGCAGCTTCGCCTCCTCGATGTAGCCCCGGTCGCGCACCGAAAGTGTCGCACTCCGGGCAATCCGGGAGATGATCGGCACGTAGATCAACACGATGACGGTCGTCAGGCTGATGTTGCTCGGTCCGAGAACCGCGATGAGCCGGCTTCCCGAAGCGGACAAGAGTGGCACGATCGTGGAGATCATGACGAGGGCAAGAACCATTGCCGGGATTGATATCAGGCTGTCGAGAATGCGCGAGATGATGTCGTCGACGAGGCCGCCCACATAGCCGATGAAGAGCCCGAGCGATGAGCCGATGATCACCGAAATGATCGTGGCGACCAGGGGGAGGCCGATCGTTTCGCGGGCGCCCCAGAGCATGCGGCTGAAGATATCGCGACCGCGTTGATCGGTCCCAAAAAGGAAATCCGCGGACGGTGGCCGGCTGGTGAGGGCCCGGCGAGTCTCCCCGCCGATATCGGTGCCGCGGATTATCTGGTCGTAGGAATAGGGTGCAAGCAACGGGCCGAAAAGCGTGAGCAACACGAATATGACCACGCCCGCTGCTCCGATGAAAGCAAGCGGGTTAGCGGTAATCGCGGTTCGCAAACGAGAGCGCCGTTTCGGCGCCGAGCCCGGAGCCGGGGCCGCGTGGGCCGCCGGCTCTGCGTAGTCCTTTTCTGCCATCCGAGTACTTACCTGAGATCTACCCCTGTGAAGTCCGTCCGTCCCGGGAATGAGTGAAGCACAATTCCGTCCACTCTGTCAGCATGTGCGGCGACCACCGGGCGGAAATACGGGATGATAACCGGCCCGGACTCGAGAAAGATCCCGCTTATCTCGTCGTAGAGCGCCGCCCGGGCGTCGATCTCGGCAGTCCTTGAGGCTTCCCGGGCAAGTCGGGCGAGCTCCTCATTGTCCCAGCGTGATTCGTTGAAGGCGGCACCTTCGGTGTAGGCAACGCTGAGGTACTCCTGCGGGGTCGGCCTCGCGCCCCACGCCGTCATGCCGAGCTGGGTGTTGAGCCAGTTGTTGTCACCTTCGGCGTAGTAGACGTTTTCGGGCACCACGTTGAGCTCGACGTAGATATTGGATTCCCGCCACTGCTGCTGCAGAAACTCCGCCACCAGGCCGTACTCGAATGTATCGCCCACGTAGAAGGGGATCTCGATCCGCGCCTCACCGTCGACCTCGACGACATAGCCGTTTCCGGTGCCGTCGGCCAGCACTGCTTCTATCAGCTCGCGCGCCCGGGCGGGGTCATGCTCGCGGTTGTCCTGGGGGCTGTACAACTCGCCGTAGGTGGGGCCGATCGGATCGTTATTTGCCACCGTGCCGGCGCCGTCGAGGGCGTCGAGGTTGATGAGCTCACGATCGGTCGCGAACTTGAAGGCCTGGCGGATGCGCACGTCTTCACCGATTGAGCCCTCATCGGTCCGCACGCGGACGACCGGATGGGTGTTCGTTGCCCGGGTGAGCACGGTCGCGTTCGGCACCTGCTCCAGGGCGGGAACCAGATCGTCGGGTACCTTGATGACGAAGTCCAGCGCGCCGCTTCTGAATGCGTCCAGTTGCGACTGATCATCGTCGAAGAACACCAGCTCGATGCCGTCGAGGGCCGGCGCGCCGCCCCAGTAGTTCTCATTTGCGCGGAAACGGGCGCTCTGGTCGACGGCATACTCCTCGAGGATGAAGGGGCCGGTACCGTTGAAACTGGCATAGGTATCCTCGCCGTCGCCGAACTCATTTACCGCCTCGCTCTCGCTCGAGAGCACCATGGCGAATCGCGAGGCCACACCGTAGAGGAAGTCCGCATTCGGCTCTTCCAGCCTGAACACGGCGGTGAGGTCATCGACGGCCTCCACCGTCCAGGTTGCGCTCCCGTCTTCGTTCTGTCCCATGAGGCCCACGATGGATGATCCTTCGGAGACAAGCCGCTCGAAGGTGTAGACGACGTCCTCCGCCCCGAAAGAGCTGCCGTCCTCGAAGGTTACGCCGGAGCGGAGATCAAACGTGTAGGTAAGGCCGTCTTCGCTTATCTCCCAGTCGGTCGCGAGACTCGGCTCCAGTGTACCGTCGGGGAGTATTTCCACGAGGTAGTCGTACTGCAGACGATTGAACATGACCTCCGGATCATTGGCACCGAGGGCAGGGTCAATGGTCGTGAGCTTTCGCAGGCCGATGCGCAGGATCTTCTCTTCAGGCTCGCTTTGCTCGGCTTCTGTGCTGCCTCCCGCGAACAGCGCGACGGGAAGGGTGAGAAGTGCTGCGACGAGCAGAGTGTAAAACAGAAAACGTGATTTCATTTTTGGGCCTCCAGACCGTTAACCGGCACTCCCGCGCGGGCTCTGTTCCGCATGAGGGCCGTGCCGGCTATCGCCTGAAGATACTCACATAAACGAGCCCCGGCGACCCCCGGGGCACAGCCGGTCAGCAGAAAAATCTGGTAGGAATTTATCGATACCGATTTACATTATCGCAAAGCTATAATACGATACCGGTCAACAACCTCACCCGGCCCGCAACCGGGCACATCGCACGAAAGGAGAATCACACGATGCGAAATACTATTCTGTTCACAATTGTCGGAGTGCTGGCCCTCGGCGCTCTCGTCAGCTGCGGAAACGGCGAGGAAGCCGCCGCCCCGACCGGATATGCACCCGACCAGAGCGTCGAGGCATACGCATACGTTCACGGCGGATACGTCGGTCAGGCCGTCGTCACCACCGATGCCGAGGGCAATATCGATGCTACCATCGACGAGGCCTTTCTCCCCCATACTCTCGCTCACGTGGACATCGAGTCAGATGAGTGGAACGAGGACAACACCGTGACATACGTCGTCCGCGGTGAGACCAACTACGTGGCACGCTGGATTGCCTACGACGGAACGAACTACGTCGGTAACACCGTCGGCACCTCCCTCGTGTATGTGCCCGCCGACGATTCCGGCGATCCCGCGACCGAGGTCAACCAGAACATCCTCGAGAAGACCATCATCCGTAACGAAGCCAATATGGAGGCATGGTTCAACAGCATTACCGACGGTGCCTTCGAAGTCTTCACCGAGTACGGCGGGGATCCGATGACCGTCACCGAGACTCCCTACGGCGGTCTCACCAAGCGCAACTCCGAGTACTGGGACTTCGGACTCGGATGGGAGGGCAACATGGAGGAGATACAGGCCGCCGCCGAGGAGTACGGCGTGGGCTATGCGCTCGATGACATGTCCCGTGATCCCGACGAGGGCACCTGGAGCCTCGCCGATGCTACCACCGGCGCAACCGCTTCCGACTTCCCGGACTACTTCGCCCTGATTCAGCAGGCCGTCGCTCGCCTCGAGATGCAGTAGAGCGTTTCGCGGGGCTGCGGTCATCTCGAGATCGCGGCCCCGTTTTCATATCAGGCCCCTCAGAGGGAGGACTGCGCAGCAGCGAAGCGCAGGACGGCCCTCGTGCCCCCTCCGTCCTGTTCAAAACTGATCGTCCCGCCCAGCTGTTCGGTAAGGGCCCGGACCATGGTCATGCCGAAGGTCGAGGGCTCTCCGGCGGTCCGCTCCGGGAAGCCCGTTCCGTTGTCTTCGATTACGATGTTCATGTACTCGCCGTCAGCACTGCTTCGAACATCGAGACGTCCGTCCTCGTGGCCGGACAGCGCGTGTTTCATCGCGTTGGTGACAAGCTCATTGACGATCAACCCCACGGTCGACAACCGTTTTCCGTCCAGAACACAGTCTTCGATTTCGGTGGTCACCCGCACGTTCATCCCGGGGGGGAATGCCCCGGCGAGGCCGCGAACCAGATCCGTGAGGTACTCCCGCATCGAGCCGGAGTCGTGAGCCTCCCTGCGATAGAGGTGATCATACAGGGTTCCCATACTCTTGAATCTGCTCTGAGCATCCCTCAGCGCGGCGACCGCCTCCGCGTTCTCAAGAGTGTCGGCCTGGAGGGATAAGAGGCTCACCATGGTGTTCATGCTGTTCTTCACTCGGTGTTGGACTTCCTGCAGCAGCGTTTCCTTCTCGAGGACAAGCTCCCGGATGCGGGCATCGGCCTGCTTCTGCTCGGTGATGTCCATAGCAGTGAATGTCACGCCCTGAGAGCTATCGGCAGGGTCGAGGGGTGACGATGCAAGGAGGATGTCGATGACGGTTCCGTCTTTGCGCTGCCAGCGGGCTTCGACCACCCCCGTTCCGGACTCGGCGATCTGGCGGTACTTCTCGGTGCCGACAAAGTCGTAATCCTCCCGGCTCGGGTAGAGCAAGAGGGCCGCTTGCCCGATGAGCTCCTCCCTGGAGTAGCCGGTCATCGCGCAGAGCTTCTCGTTGGCCTCGACGATTCTGCGCTCGGGGCCCTGCACCAGCCCGATTCCGGTAGGGGTCGCCCGGAAGACACTCAACAGCCGGTTGCGGCTCTCGATCAACTCAGCCTCTGCGGCCTTACGCTCGGTGATATCCTGGAAAGTTCCCATGAGTCCGACTACCTCGCCGGCGCTGTCGGTGCGGACCCGGCCGATGCTATGGACCGTTCTCCAGTCTCCGTCAACACGGCGGATCCGATAGACCATATCGAAATCGGTCTGATGCTGCATGCATTGTTCCACCTGCGCGTACACCGCCTCCCGATCCTCCTCGTGAATCAGTTCAGCGTAGTTCTGCATCGTCGGCGCGAACCGGCTCGCATCGAGTCCGAAGATGCGATAGGTCTCCTCCGACCAGAACGCCGTACCCGACTGCAGGTCGATGTCGTAGTGTCCAATGTGGGCGATGGATTCGGCGGCTCGAAGCCGCTCGGCGATTCTCTTCTGCTCGGTGAGATCCCGCCCTATTATCAGGGCCGCCGGCCGTTCCTCGTAGACGATCGGGATGGAGTTCGACTCCGCCCACAGCGTCCCGCCGTCCTTGCGCAGAAGCACCATCTCCTGTGGTCCGTTCTCACGGCCCGCCGCGACCTCTTCGAGGCGTTGCTTCACGACAGCATGTGATTCAGGAGCGATTGTAGACAGAGCCGGAACTCCGACGAGCTCCTCCGGGGAGGAGTAGCCGAGCATGGCGGCCCCGTAGGGGTTGGCATAGACGTACGAGCCGTCCTGCACGACGAGAATCGAAGCCGGGGCGGCCTCGAGGAGCTGGTGGTGCTCGCTTCTTCGCTTTTCGAGCTCCTCTTCTATGACACGCTCGGTGATGTCCTGCACGTGGGTGACAAAATGTAGTGGCTCTCCGACCGAGTCGCGCAACAGTATCGTGCTGACATCGGTCCACACCGGGTGGCCGTCCCGGTGGACAAAGCGCTTGGAGAAACGAGCCGTATCCGTCTTACCTTCGAGCATCGCCCGCACGTTGCGGAAGCTGATGCCGACGTCATCCGGGTGTGTAAGGTCGACAAAGTTGAGGGCCTGGACCTCCCCGACCGAGCGTCCGAGCATGTGTGCAAATGCCGCGTTTGCGCGCAGGAGCTCCCCCGAGGGCGAAGTCAGCACCATGCCGACCGAGACGCTTTCGAAGGCGGACCGGAACCTCCGTTCGCTCTCCCGGAGCCGGAACGCCATCTTCAGTGATGCGAGAAGGACGGTATCGCCTGAGTTCTTCACGATATAGCCGTAGGAGGTGATCAGCTCTGTCTTCTCGACAACTTCCGGTTCAGTGTGTGCGGAGAGAAACACGATCGGAATGTCGCACTTGTCGAGGATGATCTTCGCCGCCTCGGTTCCGTCGATTCCCGGTCCGAGGTCGATATCCATCAGGATCAGGTCGATGTCGGAGGTGCCGAGCGCGAGC
>JAWLDL010000038.1:0-11469 GCA_041686675.1 Spirochaetia bacterium
GAGCCGTGTGACGCCTTCCCACTCCAGGCGCCGCGCCAGGGCCGCGGACTCCCCGTGGCCGTGAACGGTGATGGTGTTTTCGAAGTAGTCAGGATCTGCGTGGCGCACAATGTAGAGTCGCATGGCAGACCTACCCTTCCCCATGTACATGGCCTTCGTCAAGCCGCGCTTTACATACGCGCGCGTGTGCGCATACTGATGCAATGACCGAAGACCGCATGCTCTACCTCGACGACTGTTTTGCCTGCGTCAATAAGTTACCCACCGAGCTGGTCGAGTGGAACGAATCCGGCGATGCGCCTCTTGCCGCGGATCTGCGGCGCTACCTCGGTGGTTCCGAGGAGACGTTTGTGGGTATTGTCCATCGCCTCGACAGGCCGACGAGCGGGGCGGTCATCTTCGCCAGGACTGAAGACTGTCTGCGCCGCCTCAATAGAATGCTGCGAGAAGGAGCCATCGAGAAGACCTACTGGGCGGTGGTCGACGCCCCGCCGCCGGAGGAACAGGCGCGGCTCGATCACTACATCCTCCACGAGCGCGAGCTCAACAAGTCCTATGCCCTCACCGGGCCGCGTCCCGGAGCCAGACCGGCGTCACTCGTCTATCGCCACATCTCCTCGAGCGATCGCTACCACCTGATAGAAATCGATCTGCTGACCGGGCGCCATCACCAGATCCGCGCACAGCTACACCGTATCGGCTGCCACATAAAAGGGGATCTCAAGTACGGCTTTCCCCGATCAAACAGGGGCGGCGGCATCCACCTCCACGCGCGACGCATCAGCTTCGCCCATCCACTGACGGGCGGTTCGGTAACCATCACCGCGCCCGTGCCCGATGAGCCGCTGTGGCAATTCTTCGAGAGCGTCATTGATTCGTGACTCTCGCACGCGTACCTTGAACAGAGTATGGTAGATACCAGCAAGGGCGATATCCACTACATAAAGCGCGACCGGGAGCTCGTTCTCTATCTTTCCGGGGAGATTACCGCGCCGCTGGCCATTGCGCTCTACGAGCATCTGCAGCCGCACGCCAACGCCGAGGACATCGATCACGTGCACATCGACCTCAGCCGCGTCTCCTACATGGACAGCACCACGGTCGGAACCTTCATCAAGATCCGCAAAACGTTCGAGCGTCACAACGGCGCGATGTGCCTGTGGAATCTCTCCTCCGACACACGCCGGATCCTCTCGGGAATGCACCTGCTCGACTATTTCGAGGTGGACCACGACGCCGCGCTGGAGACGCTGCGGGAGCATGTCCTCCACCGGATCCCTCCCTCCGACAGGAAGTTCATCACCGACGAGTACGTCCTCTCCGCTCATCAGGACATCGTGGAAGCGGAGCCCGCGTTACGGTCGGACTTCGACCCGCTCATCACCATCCTCAAACAGCGTGTTCAGGACAGAGCGCGCGGCTCCTCCAACGAGTAACGTTCCTCCAACGAGCACCCTTACAGACAGGCGGTGTCGGGAACAGGTCGTACCGGGTAGCGGGCATCACGCGCCGGGGAACGCAAGCACCGCGTCACAGACGTGCCGTTCATCCGTGCGGTTGACGATGGAGGCGTAGGCGGTTCCGACAGAGTCGTGCACCTCTGTGAGCACGTCGAGCTCTTCGTTCCACCGGGCCTCTCCAGTGAACTGCACATTCAACCGGCTGAAGGGAACGGGCATATCAGATCGCGGCGGCAACGCGTCGAAGAGCCAGTCGACGTAGCGCGCATTGTTGACGTGCCGGTTTACATCCAGGTCGGAGTATCGGGCGATACGGTTTGCCGCGTGGTAGAGGTCGGTCGGCATGGCGATCTTGCCGGGGAATTGCTCGATCGCGTGATCATCCTCGAGCATGACGCCCGGGTCCATGATGTTCTCGGGACGGCGCGGTCTCTTGCTCTCGAGGTCGAGGGTGAGCCAGGCGCTCGTTGCGCGAACAGCTTCCCTCCCGTCGGCCCGTCGCACGATGAAGTCACGGAGCGCAAAGAGCTTCGTCACGCCCTTCGGCCAGGTCTCCACCGTGACCTCGTCGCCCCATCGCAGCTCATCCGTCCATTCCAGCTGGATCCGCGAAAGGACCCAGAACAGATTATGCTCCAGCAATGCCGCATATCCGAAGCCCAGCATCTCCGCGTGCCGCCATGCGGCCTCCTGGAAATAGTTGAACAGCGAGCTGGGTTTCAGACGTCCGGCCTGATCCGCGTCGTACGACCGGACACTTACCTGATCCTGATAACGTTTCATGACTGGGTACAGTATGTACGGGACCGCGGCACTCGCTCAAGCCCGCCGGCCCGGGAGGCGAGTCCCGGGGCCGGGGACCGACGGCCGGCCGGCGGGTCGGCGCTCAGAGGTCGCACTCGGCGCAGCCGGCGGCTCCGCTCTCGAACTCGAGCGTCACGTGATGAATTCCCCACTGCGCCAGCTTCTCTTTGATGCCCGCCTTCAGCTCCTCGAGCTCGCTCAGGCTCAAATCCTCGTCGATCACCACATGGGAGGAGAAGAGGTGATAGCTGCCGTCGAGGGACCACGCGTGCACGTCATGCAGACCCTCCACGTGATCCATATCCGTCAGTTGCGACTCGATGCGGTCGATGTCGATATCCGCCGGCGCGTACTGCATGAACACACCGAGGGCATGCTTGAGGCGCGGGACAATGCGAGAGAGCACGAATAGCGTAACGGCGACCGAGAGAATCGGGTCGAGGATGGGAAGATCTGCAAACAGGAGCACGATACTGACCACGAGGACACCGATCCACCCGAGAACATCCTCCATGAGGTGCAGCACCACAACCCGGCGATTCAGCGTCTCGCCACCGCGCAGTCTGAGTACGGCAAGCAGGTTGAAGGCAATGCCGGCGACCGCGAGAGGAAGCATACCTTCCGGGTGAACGGTTTCCGGCGCGAAGAGGCGCGGGATCGCCTCCATCATGACAAATATCGAGCCCACGAGGAGCACGGCCGCGCTCACGATTGCGCCGAGCACGGAGTAACGCTTGTACCCGAAGGTCTGTTTGGGCGTACGTCGACGGCCGGCTATCCGTTCCATCGCCCAGGAGAAAAGGAGCGATATGGAATCGCCGAGGTCGTGAACGGCATCGGAGAGAATAGCGACACTATTGGTGAGAAGCCCGCCGATGAGCTCCACGACCGTAAAGATGAGGTTCAGAAAGAAGGCGACCCGAAAGGCCCCTACGTCGCCCTCACGTGCCTCGTGTCCGTTATGATGATCGTGGTGGTGGTGATCATGGCTCATGGGGATTCTTCTACAGCTCTCATCATCGGAACCGAGCGGATGCCCGCTTCCTCGCGTTCGGGACCCTGCACACTGAAGCCGAGGCGCTCATAGGCGGACACCGCGTTCGGGGCGGCGTTCACCGTAAGTATGCGCCGGCCCCGGCTACGACACCGTGAGCACACGTGCTCGAGCAATCGGCGTCCGACGCCCGCTCGCTGCACCTCGGTACTGACGAACAGGAGCGAAATGTGCGTGCAGCGTCGAACTTCCGCCACCCCGAGAATGTCACCCGTACCGGCGTCCTCCGCGGCAATGAGCTCGTGATCCCGCCCGGCACGCTGCGCGAGCTCGTCGGGCTCGATGTAGTCGAGGAACGAGCGAACCCCTTCGTCGGTATACAGGGGTGCTACCTGAGTGGTGAAAACCTCACGGATCAACCGGTGCACCGCGGGAATCTCCCCGTCGGTGACCGGTCTGCACCGGATGTGCTCAGTGGACGTGGCCGTGGTCGAGTTCTTCCGATGTTGCCTCGCGCACATCGTTGACCGTCACGTCGAAGTGGAGTGTCTGGCCGGCAAGCGGATGGTTTGCATCAAGGGTGACTTCCGCGTCGCCGACGTCTGCGAGAGTTACGATCTGGCGCTCACCGCCGGAGGTCTGTGCCTCGAACTGCATGCCGACCTGCAGCTCCGTTTCCTCGGGCATGCGCTCGCGGGGCACCTGAAAGATCAGCTGCTCGTCCCGCACACCGTAGGCCTTCTCAGGCGGGACCGTGGCCTGAACGGACTCACCGGGGCCCTTGCCCTCGAGAGCTTCCTCGAGCCCCGGAACGATGTTCTGGTGGCCGTGGAGATAGGCAAGATCGCCGTGGTCTTCCGATGTATCGAGCACCTGCCCGTCGTCGTCTTTCAGTGTGTAGGCGATGGTCACCACCGCGTCATTCTGAATAGTCATCTGATCCTCCTCGGGGCACGGTAACACGCCGTCCCCATGCATACAAGGCGCGCTTCACGCGCCTTCCGATTCGAGTTTCCGCTGTACGAATGAGACGATGCGCGCATCGACATTCGCCGATATCTCGCGAAAACGCTCCGAGAGACGTTTGACATCCGGAAGCCCGTCGGCTACAAGTACCGGGCTCATTTTGTTGCCGAACGGGACTTCCCCGGCATCTATCTGGTGATGCTCGAACCCCCGCTCCCGTGTCCAGGTGAGCGCGTGCTCATCGCCCTGTTTGTCGTAGGAGAACTGAAAACCTTCTATCCGCCGCGACCCCACTTCCGGGTACCACACTACGAGGTCATGGTCCGGATCGGTGAACCAGCGACGGAATCCTTCTCCGGGGACCTGCCGAACGTTCCGGATTTCGTACAGCATTTCGTCAAAGGTATCGCTTATGTACTTGAGGGGCAAACCCGTGAAGCCGTACTTTTTGAACAGTATGGACGATTCGGAGCTCAGACGATGGGTTCAGCGGCACGGGCGCACCGAGTTTGCCCGCTCCGGCGGTCCCGGCGGACAGAACGTCAACAAGGTCAGCACCAAAGTCACCCTGCGGCTCCCGATCGCCGAGCTTCCCGTAGACGAAGCACGCACTGCACGCGTGCGACACGTCCTCGGCTCCCGCATTACGGAGGCCGATGAGCTCCTCATACAGTGCACGGAAACACGCAGCCAGCGCCGCAACCGCGAGATTGCCGAGGAGCGCGCCGTGGAGCTTTTGCGACACGCGTTGCGGCGACCGCGGCCCCGGCGCCCGACCAGACGGCCGCGGGGCGCGGAGGAGGAGCGCCTGAGGCGGAAAAAGCACCGCGGTGAGAAAAAGCGGCGACGCAGAGATCCCGATTTGTAGCGCCGGCTACCGCAGGTACTTCGCACCCTCGTCGGTGAGCTTGATGGTCCACTCCAGGTTGCGATTGGAGGTGTCGGCAAGACCCCGCTTTCCCGCAGCCTCGGCGAGCTTGCTGAGCTTTTTGTAGCCGTATTTGCGGTAATCGAAGTTGCGATCATTCAGGGCGTTTCCGACACGCGCAAGCGCTATCCCGTCCGCGGCATTCTCTCCCCCGCCGCACTGCTTCACCGTCTCGAGAAAGGTATGGAAGGGCTCTGCGAGGCGCTCCGCGCTTCGCTCCTTCGACTTGGGAAGGGCCAGAATCAGATCGGAGCCCTTCGTCTCTACGGTTACATAGCCCTCTTTCTGCGCGTCCTGCACGAAGGATTTCCACGAGCGGTACCCGAGCTTCGACTCGTCAAAGCCCTCGTGGAGCAGCTTCATGCGAATCTTGACGGGGCCGAGACCCGGCGTCTTCTTGTTCTGCCGCATCATGGCCGTCGCCTCGGAGAGAAGCTGGAAGGCCTGCTCCTTGCTGAGGGTGGTGCCGTCCTCCTCGGTCTCTGCAGTGGTGGTCTCCTCATCGGCAAGCAGATCACGGTAGTCACGGTACTCATCGGCAAGCGCCAGGAGATCCTCACTTGCGCTTCTCGCGTCGCAGACAACGGCAGTCTGCGCGCCGCGGCGGCGGATGCTCACCAGCAGGGGGCGGAAGTCGGAGTCACCGGTGACGAGGACATAGGTCTGCACGTGAGGATAGAGGAAGAGCAGCTCCATGGCGCTCGTCACCATCGAGATGTCCGCGCTGTTCTTTCGGGCCGCCGGCACATGCATCAGCTGGAAGGACTCACCGGCAAGGACCGAGTCTGCGCCGGTCAGGCGGGATCGCTTCCAGTCGCCGAAGGCGTAGGCCACCGACACCCGGCCGAATCGGTTTGCAAACTCGAGAACCGCCTCTACCAGCGACTTCAAGGACTTGGGATTGACGTTCTCCGCGTCCCAGAGAACCGCCACGCTTTGTTCGCTCATGGCCTCATTCTAAACGAAAGGCTCAGGATCCCACACCCCCGAGCTCGCCCGTCGGCTCCGACTCGGCGTCGATGTCTTCGGGAAAGTACCGCTCGCGCACGAAGGCGAGGTCCCGCCGCACCTCCTCCTCGGTGATACCGAACGCGGCGAGTGCATCATTTACATGCCGCTTGGCAGGTCGCGAGTTGCGGGCCGCGGAAATCCGTTGGATCGTCTCTTCTTCGGGGTCGATCGCGGAGAACTCGAAGAAACGTCGCAGGGCGGCCTCCGGGGTTTTGGTGATCTCGTCGAACCGCAGGACGAGAAGCTGGTCCGGTGGGATGCGGGGCCGCAGCTGCTCGAACCGCCGATAGAGCTCGACGCACCACTGATACTTCCTGCGGAAGTAGACCGGCAGCTCGCTGTCTTTCAGCAACGGAGCGACGAATCGCTGGGTGAACGCGAGGAAGGAGCGGACGCTGTCCTCCGGGCGGCGCACCACGTATACGATCTGCGCGTCGGGGAAGGCTTCGAGGAGTGCCGGGAGCCGGAACACCGAGGGGTTGCACTTCGCCACCACCCGTGCCTTCCCGGAATGAAAGAGATTTCTCCTGAGACAGCGTCGGTAGAACTCCATCGAGCGCCGCACTTCGCGCTCGTTCACCCACCCGAGCCGGAATCCGAGGTCGGCCGAACCCTCGTCTATGAGCAGGCGGGGACAGAGGAATGTCATCATCTCGCTGTCGAGACGATGGAGGAACAGCCCTTCATCCTCCTCCACGTCGGCAAGGCGGACTTCATGCCCGTAGTCGGAGGACTGCACGATGTCCACGTCATTCCGCGTGAGGAGGCGAACGACCGGGCGCAGCAGGCGCCGCAGGACAACCGAGGGGACGAAGAGCTCCCAGGTGGTGAACATCGCCGCGGCGCCGGCGCGGAACACACGGCGCTGAAAAAAGGTCGTTCCGCTGCGCGGATGCCCCATGATGAACACCGGTTTCTCGACCGGCAGCCTTCGAAGCTCGGGGTAGAGAAGCTCGTCGAGTCGCAAGGCAAGCCGTGTGAGCGCAATCAACGGAGTCGCAAAGAGAAACCAGGTCGTGACACTGATCAGGCGACCGTGGCGCGCAAATGCCGAGATGAGCAGCCCGAGTCGTGAGAGCGTCGATCTTCCGCGCATGTGGTCCCCCTTCTCAGTCCTCCAGCGCTTCCGGAGCCCGTGCCCCGAGCCGCCCGAGGCCCAGCACGGCCAGTGCGAGTATTGTGGTGAAGTAGAAATCCAGAAAGCGCCAGCCGATGAGGATCGTACCCAGCGCCTGGCGGGGAAGCACCCCCGTGAACAGCAGCACGAACAGCCCTTCGGCCCCGCCTGTTGCGCCGGGCGTGGGCACGAACGCCATGATCGCGAAGAGCACCCACTGCAGCACCAGGAAGTTGAGGAAGTTGACCTCGTAGCCCAGGCTGAGGGTGAGCATCGCTACGACGGAGTAACGGCTGATCCAGTGGACGGCCGCTACAACCACGTTCAGCGCGAAGCGCTGCTTTCCCCGCTTGATGATCTCCGCGTACAGCCGCTTGAACTCCTCCCCGAAGAAGCGGAACCTGCGTCGCAGTTTCGGAAAGACATCGAAGGCACGGGCGATAAGCACGGCGGCCGCCACCACGGCCACGATGAGGCCCGCCGCTATCAGCCAGCCCCCGACACCCATTACCTCATGTTCCAGGACGCGATTCAACGCAGCCTTTGCCCGCAGGGATGCCAGGGCAAGCGCCAGCGGAAGCCCGATGGCGTAAAACGCGAGGTCTTCGACCGTCTGTATCGTTGTCAGCGATGTCGCCTCGCCGAGGGACACCCCGCGCTGGTAGAGCATCCCGGCCTTCACCGGTTGGCCTCCGACCGCCGTGGGTGTCAACGCCATCCCCAGCTCCGACATGATCGAGATCCGCAGCCCCTCCGCGAAGCTGAACCGATGGCCGAGAAAATGCATCCAGTTCGTCAGCCGGAACGCTTTCGACATCCACGGCACGAGGCGCAGGCCTGCAGCCGCTGCAAACAGCCAGAACGAGAAGGCCTCGAGCTTGAGGAACTCACTTGTGCCGGTACTCACCAGGGCCACCACGACGCTGATACCGACGGAGATGGGGAGCAGAACGAGGAGCCGCCGTACCACGGCGCGGGGGTCGATAATCGGTTTGGCGTCCGGCATCTTCTCTATAATGTACGCGTCTGCAGAAGAATGACAAAGTACACGATGTAGACTACGAAGAAGGTTGCACCACCCCATCGCGGAAGCTTCCGCTTCCACGCGGTTATGAGAAAGAGCAGGACGCTGATCGAGACCATAAAGAGAAAATCGACCCTGAAGTCGCTGCTTCCGATCTCGATATTGCGAAGCAGCGAGGTCGCGCCGAGCACGAGCAGGGAGTTGAAGATATTGCTGCCCACGACGTTGCCGAGGGAGATGTCGGTCTCGCCTCTGACGATCGCGACGAGGGACGTTACGAGCTCCGGCAGGCTGGTCCCGAAGGCGACGACGGTCACCCCGATGAAGCGCTGCGAGGCTCCGAAGATGTTCTCGGCAATCCACGACGCCCCGTCGACGAGAAGCTGACCGCCGAGGGCAAGCCCCGCCACACCTGCTAGCACCTTGAGGAAGAGAAGCGGCATCGCCCCTGCGGGCTCGACGGCTATCTCATTGATCGGGATCTCTTCGAGAGACTCAGCCCCGCTTCGCCTCGCGTTTCGATAGAGGAAGTACAGGTAGGCAACGAGCAGGGCTACCATCACGAGACCCTCGAGCGTCGTGATCACACCGTACTGCCAGTACGGCGCCGCCGTACCGGCTGCGCGGCCGGCGCCCGCGGCGGCGCCGTCGAAATTGATCACCACGAGGGCGAGCACCAGCGCCGACGCGATCATGATGGGGGTGTCGATGAGCGCAATCTTGCGGGTGACCGGCAGCGGACGCACCAGCGACACGAGCCCGAGCACGAGGGCAACATTGATGATATTGCTCCCGACGACATTCCCCACCGACACCGGCATGAGCCCCTTCCACGCCGAGATCAGACTGACGAAGAGCTCGGGGGCCGACGTCCCGAAGGCAACCACCGTGAGCCCTATCACGATGACCGGTATGTTGAGGCGCCGCGCAATACCTGAGGCTCCGGACACGAGGAAATCTCCGCCGAAGTACAGCAGAACCAGACCGAGGAGGAGAAAAGCGACGTTCAGCACGATCGGAGCCGTCATGGTAGTTCGGGCATCGTAGCTTACTTGCGATTCAGGTTGAAGACCCCGTCCCATTCCGTGGTGGGCTCGCGTTCCATGAAGGTGCGGCATCGGTTCGAGAACAGCGATGCGGGCCCGTCACCGGGATATATGCGCAGGACGTTCTCGAAGCTGCGAAGCGCCGTGGTCCAGTCACGGCTCTCGAATGCGGCAAGTCCCTCGTCGAAGAGGCCGAGTGCCTCTTTCAGCATCGGCGTCTCCTCTCCGCGCTCACCGAGAAGCTCGTAGAGGCGAACCGGCTCCTGAATGCCGACGGCCCGCACGCGGTCGAGGCGCCTGATCAGAAACCCGTCGCCCGCCTGGCGATACGTTCTCTCGCCCAGCAGGATCCAGGTTCCGTACTGCCTGTTCACACCCTCGAGCCGTGCCGCAAGGTTCGCCTCATGCCCGAGAATCGTATAGTCCATACGCCGGGTCGTACCGAGGTTTCCTACGAGCATCGGCCCGGTGTTTATGCCGATGCGGCTGAGGACCGGGGACGGGGACAGATCCTGGCGGAGGAAGCGCTCGTTGAGAATCTCCTCCATCTTCTTCATGCGCACCGCGGCATGGCAGGCACGTCGCGGATGATCGTCCAGCTCTACCGGAGCCCCGAAGAACGCAACCACTGCGTCGCCCTCGAACTTATCGATGGTGCCCCGCTCGTCGAGGATGATATCGCTCATGTGGGAGAGATAATCGTTGAGCAGGCTCACCAGCTGTTTCGGTTCGAGACTCTCGGAGATGCGCGTAAACTGCTTTACATCCGTGAACATCGCCGTGAGCTCTCGCTCCTCTCCGCCGAGATTGAGCTTCTCCGGCTTCTCGACGAGCTCCTGGATGAACTCCGCCGAGATGTAGTGCTCGAACGCGTTGTGCAGCCAGCTCTTCTCACGCTCGGTTTCCACGAATGCCAGAACCGTCAGCGTGATGAACGAGAAGAGCATCGCGAGAAGAATCGGTTGCACCGGAACATAGAGGCCGCCGGCTACGAAGATCACAGCCTGGGCGATAAGAACACCGCCGACCACCGAGATTCCCATCACGATGCCCGCGAGTGGCTTTTTTCCGCGAACGAGAAACGAAACGGCGATTGCAAGAACGAGCGCCAGAACGGCAGAGTAGGTTCGGGGCAGGCGATCGAGAAACGATCCCTGGAGGAGCATATTGAGAAGGGACGCATGAAGACCGACGTTGACGTACTCCTCATCGAAGGGCATCACGCCGATGTCGGCGGTTCCCGTGGCCGTGAGTCCCACAAACACCGTGCGGTCTCGCAGCAGTGATTCCAGGCGGTCCCGCAGCGCCAGGGCCTGGTCGTAAATGCCGCGCGTTTTCTCGAAGACCTCCTTCACGCTCGCCCGGGCGTTTTCGACCGACCGGCGCTCGGAGTCACTGAGCGTTTCGTCGGTGAGGATCGAGTCTGCATCGGCGAGCATCGCCGCCTCCGCACCGCCGCCGAGGAAAGTGGCGACGGCCGCGCGATACACCCGCGCGAGCTCCCGAGATTCCCGGAACAGAGCCGGATTCTGCTCGGCAATCGCACGCCGGCGGACCTCTTCCGCCCGGTTCCAGGCCTCGACTGGACCAATCGACCCGTCGGCATAGGCGAAGTACCCCGCCTGTTCCATTTGGCGGAGGTTGAAAAGCAGGTCGTCTTCGAGCCTCCCGAGCTCGATGAGCTCGGAAAACGATACCTGGGTGAACGAGTCTTCGAAGCGCTTCCGGGGCCAGTTCACCAGTACCCGACCGTCGGGAAGCCGCGGCACGCGAGTCGCCGCCCCGTCGTCGCCCCGATGGAACATGACCTCCCGGTCGGTTACCTCGACCCGCTCGACGCCGGTTTGAGTCAGATATGCGGGCAGGACCAGCTGCGGCAATACCTGCTCCTCGCGACGAAGAACCAGGTGAATGGCCCGCTTCACCCCGTCCGCATCAACCTGCGTGTTTGCGAATCCCGCAGCGGTGGCTCCGTCGTCGATTGGATCGACGATGCCGCGCACCTCCGCCACCGCCGGCACGGTGCGCTCCGCCTCGCCCTCGACGGTAATCGAGAACATACGCGCAGCTTCCGGCGACTCGAGGCCGATCGCCTGCTCCTCACGGGCGGCGAGCACAA
>JAWLDL010000039.1:0-11461 GCA_041686675.1 Spirochaetia bacterium
CGCCAGTCCTTTCAGCTCTTCGAGCACTTCCACCTCGGAAAGGGCGGCGGGCAATTCGAGCTTCGGGAACCGGACATCCTCGGGCACCACCCCGAACAGCTCTTCGACCGAACCGACGCCGAGACGTTCGGTCATTGCGCGGCGATCGGCGTCGGTGTTTCCGATGTATGCCATACTTCCTCCTTCCCGTGTAGGGATTACGGTCTAGCCCCGATAAGCGGGCTTGTACAAGGGACGCTTGACCACCTCCGCACGCTTGGTGCGGTCGCGGATCCGTACCAGAATCGACGTGCCCCTCTTGCGGTACGCCGACTCCACGTAGGCGTTGGCGCAGTACGCGTCCACGGTGGGGGCGTACATCCCCGTGACGACCTCGCCGATTGGCTTCTCTTCCTCGTTGAGGATCGTGTAGCCCTCTCGGGGCACGCCCTTGTCGATGAGCCGCAGGGTCACGAGCCGTCTGGACGTGCCCTCCCGGGCCTGCCGCTCTATCACCGGCTTGCCGACGAAGTCCTTCTCCAGCTCACATGCCCACTTCAGCCGTGCCTCTATCGGTGTTACCTCTTCGCTGAGCTCGTGCCCGTAGAGCGGAAATCCCGGCTCGAAGCGCAGGCTGTCCCGGGCCGCGAGCCCGACAGGGCCGATCTCGATGCCGTGCTTCTCCCCGGCAGCCAGCAGTCCTTCCCAAATGGTGTGCAATGCATCCGCCGGCAGATAGAGCTCCACGCCGTCCTCGCCGGTGTAGCCGGTGCGTCCCGCCAGGAGGGAGACACCGAGCAATTCCAGGCGCTTACAGTAGAAGCGTTCGATGCCGCTCGTTTCCCCGGCGGTAAGCGCGTCCAAAAGCGGGATGGCGTTGGGACCCTGCAGGGCGAGCATGCCCATCCGGTCGGAGATGTCCTCTATCTCTACGTCCCGTTCCCGGGCGTATCGGGAGATCCAGTCGAAGTCCTTCCCGCGGTTCGACGCATTGACCACGATCAGGTAGTGCTCGGGCATCCGATAGACGAACAGGTCGTCGAGAATGCCCCCGTCCTCCCTGCACAGCAGACCGTAACGGGAGCCGTACGGCGAGAGGCCGCCGATGTCGCTGGTTATGAGATAATCGAGGAGCTCCGCCGCCCGCTCTCCCCGGACGGTAAAGCGACCCATGTGGGTGATGTCGAAGAGCCCGGCGGAACGCCTGACCAGCCGATGCTCCTCGATCGAGCCTGCTTCGTACTGAATGGGCATGTCCCATCCGGCGAACGGGACCATTTTGGCGCCGTGTGCACGGTGCCAGTCGTTCAAGGGTGTCTTTCGTAGCTCTTCACTCATGACAGCGCTCCTTTTGCGGGAGTGCTCAGGCGAGCCCTCTCACCTTGCCGGTTTCCACATCCACATCTATCCGTCGGAAGGCCGGATCCGAGCCGGTCCCCGGCATGAGCTTGATGTCCCCGGCCACCGGCACGACGAAGCCCGATCCGCGATAGATCAGGAGATCCCGTACCGGCAGCTGCCAGCCCCGGGGGCGTCCCTTGACTGCGGGGTCGTGCGAGAGGCTCAGGTGCGTTTTGACCATGCAGGTTCCGAGGGAGCGCAGCTCCGGGTCCTCGTCGGCCTCGGTGATCTTCTTCTCCGCCTCCGGCGTGTAGGTCACCCCGTCGGCGCCGTAGACCTCCGTGGCGATCTTCTCGACGACGTTCTTGAACGGGGTGCCGACCTCGTAGAGGTACTCGAATTTCGTCTCCTCTTCGCAGGCTTCCACGACGGCGGTTGCGAGCTCCTCGGCCCCTTTGCCGCCTTTCTCCCAGTGGCGCCCCACGGCCACGCGAGCGCCGGCGTGTTCGGCGGCGGCGCGGATGATCTCGATCTCCTCGTCGGTATCGGTGGGAAAGTGGTTGATGCACACCACCGGCTTGACCCCGCTCTTGCGCACGGTTTCGATGTGGGCCTGCAGGTTCTCTACACCCTTTTCGACGAGCTCCGGTGCCTTCTCCCGGTAGACCGCATCGAGAGGTTTGCCGGGTACTACCCTGGGTCCGCCGCCGTGCATCTTCAATGCCCGTACGGTGCAGACCAGCACCGCCGCATCCGGTGCGTTGCCGCTGAAACGACTCTTGAGGTTCCAGAACTTCTCGAACCCGATGTCGGCGCCGAAGCCGCTCTCGGTGACGTGGTAGTCTCCGAGCTTCAGGCCCAGACGGTCGGCAATGATGGAGGACTGGCCGATGGCTATGTTGGCGAAGGGACCGGCATGAACGAATACCGGCTGACCCTCGACCGTCTGCATCAGGTTCGGATTGATCGCCTTGCTCATGATGGCGGTCATCGCACCGTCCACCTCGAGGTCACCGGCGGTAACCGGATTGCCGGACTTGTCGAAGGCCACCACCATGCGGGCAAACCGCTCCCGCATGTCCTTCAGATCGTAGGCAACCGAGAGGATCGCCATGACCTCCGATGAGACGGTTATCTGAAACCCGCTCTGCATCATGAATCCGTCCATCTTGCCGCCGAGGCCGATGACGATATTACGGAGGGCCTGGGCGGAGAAATCTATGGCCCAGCCCATGGCTGGATTCCGCGGGTCGATATTGAGCCGCTTGAGGTTCTTCCTGGACAGCGTGGCGTCGGAGTAGTTGAACTCGTGCTGCATCCGGCTGGTCACGGCGACCATGGCCAGATTGTGGGCGTTGGTAATGGCGTCGATGTCCCCGGTGAGGCCCAGGCTCATATCGGTGAGCGGGATACACTGGGCCAGCCCGCCACCCGCGGCCGATCCTTTGATGTTGAACGTGGGGCCTCCCGAGGGCTGGCGGATCGCACCGGTCACGCGCTTGCCGAGGGAGCCGAGCCCCTCAACGAGCCCCATGGTGGTGGTGGTCTTTCCCTCCCCCAGGGGCGTAGGTGTTATGGCGGTCACGTCGATGTACTTACCGTTCGGCCGGTCGCCGAGGCGCTCCAGGACGGGAATGTAGTCGATCTTGCCGACCGTGTGCCCGTAGGGCAGAAGCTCCTTCTCCTCGAGCCCCAGCTCATCGGCGAGGCGGTAGATGCTCTTCATCTTCTCCGTTGCCGCCTCGGCGATCTCCCAGTCTTCCATACGTGTGGGATCCAGCGTTTGCATAGTTACCCCCTTGTGAGTCCGCGTGCGGATGACTGATTTCGTCTCTGTATCCCCAGTGTAACATGGGAATTCGCAGAAGACGTCCCGGAAACTGCTTCAATCGACAGGTCGAGTCGAACAGTGTACTCAAGAGGCGTGTCCGTGTGACGATTCGCGGCGCTTGACCAGCGCGTGGAGTCCGTTGACCGAAATTACGGCGCCGAAGGCGAGCGTGCCGAGCTTGCCGCCGGCGCCCCCGAAATAGGGGGAGCTGTACGCGAAGGCGAGCCCGCTCACCGCGCCCGCTATCAGCACCAACCGGTGTGTCGGCAGTCTTCGCGGGGAGGACATACCCACGAAGGACGCGCAGAACACCACGACCGCCGCGGTTGCCCCCATCGTAGCGTGAAGCGCAGGAAGCGTGAGGCCGCCGAGAAGGCCCACCGCCGAGGAGCCGAGAACCGGTCCGTAGCCCAGATCGATGCTCAGGTAGAACGTTGCCACCGCCGCACCTGCCGCGCCGAGCACAAAGACGAAGGTGATTCCCAGGGAAGGAATCTCGGCAGCGTGAAACGACTCCCTGAAGATACCGGCGGACAGTACACACCCGGCAAGGGCGATGGTTCCGAGCTTGCCCCCGTAGCCGCCGTAGACACCCTCCGAGATGACGTAGAGAACCCCCGCCGCCACGGCAGCGACGATGATTCCACCCCGCAGGCACAGAAGCTCCGGTGATGCCATGCCGACGAAGGCGCCGCAAAACGCCGGTACACCGTACTGTGGAAGCATCACGCCCGCCACGAGCCCGACGGCCGCGGCGCCGAGGACAGGCCCGAGAGCCAGCTCCACGCTTGCTATGAAGGCGAGGATCGCACCTACCACAACGGCGGTGAAGTCGCCGAAATGCCGGGGAGCAGGGGGTACCGGTATGTCCTCACGCAACAGGCCCGGGACACCACCGCTGATCCCTGCAACCAGCCCCAGCAGCACCAGCAGGAACACGCCGCCGAGCAGCGGAATGTCCGCGGCCGCCCGGGCAGCCGCCGTGGCGTAGAGGTACAGAGCAACTCCCGACAGCACAACGAAGCCGAGTGCCGCCTCGATGCGTCTCACAGTTGACCCCCGTTCCCCTCATTCTACGGCCAGTTTCGGGAGCACACAAGCGTAGTCTTTCGATGCGGACCGGCCCCCGGAGGGGTTGCGCTACAGAGACACGAAGTACCGATCCCAGGGAAGGGAGACAGCAGGATTGTCGGTAATCGCGGCTATCAGGGTTTCCATGATCGGAAGCTCACCGTCGCGCCGCAGGCCCTCGCGTTGCAGCCCCGGGTACACCGCCATGCGGCTGCTGTCGGGGACGCGGGAGACCCGCCCCGGCCCCCGGCGTGCACCCGAGGCGCAGCTCGAAACCGTTTGACAGACAATTGCCCATATAGTAGTATTCAGCCCCGTTTCGGGTATGACGATACTATATATGGTGTAAAAGGGGTGGCTGCCATGCAGGATACATCGGTTTCGATTCTCTCGGACATAACGACATACATGAAATACGCCCGGTACGTTCCGGAAAAGCGCAGGCGAGAGACCTGGAACGAGATCGTCGAGCGTAACATGGCGATGCACCTCGACAAGTTCCCGAAGCTATCCTCCGAGATCCGCGGCGCCTACGCCTACGTGTTCAACAAGAAGGTCGTGCCCTCGATGCGCTCCATGCAGTTCGCCGGCAGGGCAATCGAGGTGAACAACACGCGCATGTATAACTGCTCGTTTCTGCCCGTCGACGACCCGGTGGCCTTCTCCGAGATCTTCTTTCTCCTCCTCGGCGGAACCGGGGTCGGGTTCTCCGTGCAGAAGGGAGACGTTGCCAAACTGCCGCCGGTACTCGGAGAGGCGCCGCTCGCGGAGAACGAGCGCCCGCGTGACGTAGTCGTGGCCGACAGCATAGAAGGCTGGGCGGACTCAGTCGGTGAGCTCGTGAACAGCTTCTTCCACGGATTGCAGCCGGTGCGCTTCGACTACAGCCGCATTCGTCCCAAGGGGAGCCCGCTCGTGACCACCGGCGGCAGCGCACCCGGGCCGGGTCCGCTCAAGGCCTGTCACGCGGCCATCGGCAGACTGCTTCGCGACGTCGTTCGAGAGCGCGGTCGGGGCACGGCCCTGCGGCCGATCGAGGTTCACGACATCGTCTGCCATATCGCCGACGCCGTGCTTGCCGGCGGAATCCGACGGGCCGCGCTCATCTCCCTCTTCTCTCCGGATGACGCCGAAATGATGGAGGCCAAGAGCGGAGCCTGGTGGGAGAAGCATCCCGAGCGAGCGCGGGCAAACAACAGTGTCGTGGTCGATCGCACCCGCGTGACCGAGGCGGAGTTCGATGCGTTCTGGGAGCACACCCGCCGGTCGGACAGCGGCGAGCCGGGGATCTTCTTCACCAACGACCCCCGCTACGGCGCGAATCCCTGTTGCGAGATCTCCCTGCAGCCTTTTCAGTTCTGCAATCTCACCGAGCTCAATGTCTCCAACGTTACCGACCAGCGTGACCTCAACGCCCGCGCCCGCGCGGCGGCATTCATCGGCACGCTGCAGGCATCCTACACCGATTTCCACTATCTCCGTGACGTGTGGCGGGAAACCACCGAGGGCGAGGCCCTTCTCGGCGTCTCGATGACCGGCATCGCCTCCGGCAACGTGCTGAAGCTCGATCTCGAGGAGGCCGCCCGCGAAGCGGTGGCGGAGAACCGCCGTACCGCCGAGCACATCGGCATCCGAAGCGCAGCCCGCGTGACCACCGTCAAGCCCTCCGGCACGACCTCTCTGGCACTCGGTACCTCATCCGGCATTCACGCCTGGCACAACGACTACTTCATCCGGCGCATACGGGTCGGAAAGAGCGAGCCCATCTACGCCTACCTCGCCGAGCACTACCCCGAGCTCGTGGAAGACGAGCGCTTCCGCCCAGACTCCATGGCGGTAATCTCCGTTCCCGTAAAGGCGCCGGAGGGCGCGATCCTGCGAACCGAGAGTCCGCTCGACACCCTCGAGCGGGTGAAGCACGTGCAGAAGCACTGGATACGCCCGGGGCACACCGACGGGCCCAACACCCACAACGTCTCGGTGACGGTCAACGTGAAAGAGCACGAGTGGGATGATGTGGGACGCTGGATGTGGACAAACCGCGAGTTCTACAACGGCATCACCGTCTTCCCCCACGACGGTGGCACCTACGAGCAGGCTCCCTTCGAGGACATCACCCGGGAGGAATACGAACGGATGGCGGCCGTGCTCCGCGGCATCGACCTTACCGGGATCACGGAGGAGGCGGACAACACGCTGCTGCAGGGTGAGATTGCCTGCTCCGGCGGCGCCTGCGAGATTACCGGATCTACCGCCGCCGAATCCATGGGTGCATGAAGCAGACAGGGGCCGAAGCCGGCGACACCTGCTGGTACCCGGCCGCCGCACCACGCGAGGTACCGCCTATCGGGTGAGCGGATTTTCCCATCGCACGCCCTCGAAGCGCGCGAAGTCGGTGTCGGTCGAGTAGACCGTTGCCTGGTACTCGATGGCGATGGCTGCGATGACGGCGTCCGTCACCAGGTTTGCTCCAGTGCCCGCCCGCGACAGCACGTGGCGAAGAAGCTCCATATGCCGGGGGCCCGGCCCGATGAAGGAAACAGGCGGTGCGGAGAGCCATGCTTCGACGTCGTCGAGCGCGGCGTCGGGCCGCAGCGGATGAGTCATGATCCGCGGGTGCGTCATGAGACGTACGTACCCGTGCGCAGCAACATACGTCAACCCGACCGGCTCCCGCGCCGATAGCACCGATTCCCACCATTGCCGCGCCTCGTCATGAAACGGCGCGGACGCGGTGTAGGCATAGACAAGCAGATTGACGTCCGGAACGATCACTGCGACTTACCCGCCCGTGACCCGTACTCATGCGAGGTCTCGGCGGCCGCATTCTGCGCCTCGAGCTCGTCGATGAGCTGATTAAGCCGCCGAGGGTCGACGCCGGGCTTGATACCGGTCTCATGCGGTATCACGGTAAACGGGCGTTCTCCGGTCTGTGCCGGCGTATTCAGCCCGGCCCGCAGCACATCATTTACCGTCTCCTTGAACGATCGTTGCGTCAGGCGCGAGAGCTCTCGCAAGCGAGTCGCCACATCCTCATCGAGCGTCAAGGTGGTTCTCATATAAGCATCTTGATGTCTGCACGGAGGCATGTCAAGATATTCCGATGCGAACGTCATCGAAAACGAAGGGCCGACGAACCGTCGTCACAGGCCCTATCGGCAGTGGAAAGACCACCCGCGTCCTGGAGCTGCTGCAGAGCTGCCGGGACGCGGGGCTGACGGTTGCGGGGGTGGTTTCTCTGCACCTGAACGCCGAGGAGCCGGAGCGCGAGTCCTATCGTTTCCGCTTTCTTTCGAGCGGCGAGGAGCGAACTTTCGCCCGGCGATCCACCGACCCCACTCCCCCGTCGAGTCGCTACAGATTCGACGCCGAGGCGTTCGCGCGCGCCCGTGAGGAGCTTGCTCGGTGGCGAGGCGGCGGCGAGGACGCCGGACCCGACATCGACGTCATCGTGATCGACGAGTGCGGTCCGCTCGAGCTACGCGGCGAGGGGCTCTGGGACGAGCTTTACTCTGCGTGGACGGCGTTCCCAAGAGACGTCGTGGTGACGGTTCGTGATCGACTGATGGATGAGTTTCTGGACGCCCTCGACGCCCGCGCGGCCCAGGACGCGGGCCGCGCCCGCGCGGCCCACGCGGTCGAGATAGTCAGACTCGCCGAGCGCGGCGCCGGGAACGGATCCGGGACGTAGTCTGAGCAGTCTTGCTCCCGAAGGCGCAGCGTACAGCGAGGAAGGGTGCCTTAGCGTGTGCCGATGCGTATCTCTCCGGTGACCTCCGAGGCATCATCCATCTCGAAAGAGTCCCTGAGCGCCTCGGTTTCAAAGTACACGTTGCCCTCCACGGTCGCACCGACAAGGTGGAATCCCGGAGCTTCTACGTACACATCCCCGACAAACGTCCCTTCCTCTATACGCGTGTTCTCACTTCTTACGACCAGGCGCGGCGCGGTAAGCGTGTAGCGGTCGGTGATGTTGCGATCCTCGTCCTGTGCGTAGAGCGCGAGCTTTCGGTAGATCTCATCCCTGCGGGTAAACTCACCCGCAACCACGATTTCGCTGTCGACAGTGAGGTCTTGCGTAATAGCGATGATCCACGTCCCGTCGGAGCTCGCTGCGCGAATGAAGCCATCAGCCGTATCTACTACCGAAGCCGTGCTCACCGCGTCGGCCTCAGACTCAGCCTCAGTCTGTGCTTCTTCCGGTTGTGCCTCTTCCTGTCCTGCGTCTCCCTGCTGACCGCATCCCGCCAGCAACAGGGCGGCGCTCATTAAGATAAATATGGTGGCAATACGTACTCGTATCATTGTAGCCTCCTCGCGTTGTTCGACTGTAGTCGATTGACGCTCCGTAAAGGTTACTATCAGCGCGGGCTACCGGCCAGCCGGCCGCGCCCGCGGCCATTCCCGACGTACCGGTACGCGGCTCCCACGAAGACGGTGCCGCCGCTTCTGATTTGAGACTGCGCATCGCTTCAAGAGGCACCTGAACCATCTCGACTCCATCTTGGGTGATCGGGTCCTGGAGAGCGCTGGGCTCCGCGTGATCTCTGTCACCGATGACACCAGCATAAGAGCTTCCATGGATGATGAGATGGCCAAGCTTATGCGCGACGGTACATATCTGCCGTTCAATGCTGATAGCGGTCGAGGTATTCACCGACAATCATCGCTTCAGCAACTGAAGCACATTCTCCCGTTCCAACAGAGCGATGTCGGCGGGCTGCTCAAGGAACGGGCGAACATCGGCAACGACTCGGTCCCAGTTCGTTTCGGCAATTCGGTCAGCAACCGTCTGGCGCCATGCGGCAGCGTCCGTTTCGGCACTGTCGACGCGGGTCTGCACCAGCGAGGCTGTGAGCAGTGCCATATTCGGATCCGGCCAGGATGGGTCGCTGAGATACCAGACGAGATCGTAGACGTCGCGGCCTTTGATGTAGGGGCGGGATATGAGGGCATGAAGCTTCCCGGCGAATAGACTGGCTCTGTCGTAATGAAGCAGGTTCAACAGCACGTGTCGTCGAACTATGGTGGTGTCTGTGCCGGCGTGAGGAGGGGGATTGGTATCCACTTCGATCTTGATCGAGAGTTTCTGGCCCGTATGTCGCGATAGACCGAGTTCGTACGGCAACCCCGGGAAGCCCACGAACGCCGACTGTACAACGGCGTCGGGGCGGGAGCGGAGCTCGACCCGGTAGGCCTCTGATTCGAACGCGACGCGAACCCGGTCGGTGAAATGCTCGAACTCTTCCCTGGTCTTCTCGCGCACCGGTTCGGTATCGATTCGGGAGAAATCGAGGTCCTCGGAAAACCGCGGCAGACGAAAGAGAAACCGGAGCGCCGTACCGCCGAGGAATGCCCACGTCGAGAAGGCACCCGCGCGCTGAAACGCCTCGAGCACGCGTGCCTGGAGGTATTCACGAACGATGAGTCCTGCTTCGGCGGTGGTTGACGTTTGAGAAACGAGCTCGTGTAGATGGTCTTTCATCGGATCTCGCCTCCCTCCTCCAAGAGCTGTGAGACGAGGCTCGCCGCGCGCTCGATTTTGGGCGATGCGAACCGCCGGGCCATCCGCGACAATGTAGCACTGTCGAGGTTATCCAGGTCCTGAAGGCGAAGTCCGCGGATATATTCCGGGTCATCGCTCCCCGGGGTCAGGTAGAAGAGGTCGAGGAGCGCCTTCTCTCCCGTGGCCACGACCGCCTGCTGTAAGCCGCTTCCGACCCGGGTGTATCCGAAGAAGACGTCCTTTTTGATGTGGCGGTACCGGATGCGGCCGAACGGTGAGTCGATCGTACCCGGGCGTCCGGTGGTAACACAGGTTGTCTCTGCGACGTATTCGGGAATCATGCCGTGAAAGGCGAGCGCGGCATGCATGCTGACATAGGAGCCGGCTTTGACCGTCGAGGCAACGACGTTTATATCGATTCGGACACGGCGGTACGGTTCACTCAAGGTGTACCAGCCCTTGCAGATGCGACGTACTGTTCCACTTCGGACCCAGCGGCTCAGCTGAACCCGCACCTGATCCAGCGCCTCACCCGCGCTCACCATTCCGGGTGAGAAGCAGTGCAGATCACCTGCAAGCTCAACGAGCCGCTCGAAACGCATTGCACTAAATTATCACATCCGATAATTTGGCGCAATGGTTTCGATGACGTTCAGCTCAGCACGCGACCGCGCTGAATCAGCGCGACCCGGCTTTCGCACGCCCGTTCCCGACGTACCAGTATGCGGCTCCCACGAAGACGGCGCCGCCGATGATGTTTCCGATGGTCACCGGCACGAGGTTGCCGGCGAACCCGGCCCAACTCACCGCCTGGGTGTGGGGGATGAACAGCGCCACGGCGAAGACCGTCATGTTCGCTACGCTGTGCTCGAACCCGGCGCCGATAAAGGCGAAGAGACACCAGAAGATAAGAATGAGCGCGGCGGTCTTGTCCTCCACCTTCAGGGCAAGCCATACCGCGAGACATACCAGGATATTGCACAGGATTCCGCGGAATAGCAGCTCGACGAATGGGGCACCCATCTTGGCGGCGCTGACCTCGAGGATGAACTCACCGGTCGCCCCGGCTGTGGCCAGGCCCGAGAGGACCATCAACAGGGCAAGCACCACGCTTCCGGCCAGGTTCCCGACGTAGGAGGTGATCCAGACGTGGAGCGTGTTCACCCAGGTGACGCGCCGCTCGAGCGCGCCGACCGTCATGACGAGGGTGTTCCCGGTGAAGAGCTCGGATCCTGCAAAAATGACCAGGGACAGCGCCACGGCGAAGGACGCGCCCATGATCGCCTTCGTCGCGGCAGCCCCCTCCGCCTCGAAGGGGGCGCCGATCGTGAAGATCAGAAGAATACCGAATCCCACATAGATGCCGGCAAGCATCGCAAGCACGAAATATCGGAGGAAACTCGAGTGGATCAGATCCCGCTTTTTCTCCGCCGCCCGGCTAACGGTGGCAATCGTCTCTTCAAGCATGTCTGTTACTTCTTCTGGATTTCGAGGGCCTCGACGGTGTCTACGTACTTCTCATGGATCATCTGCATGTCGAAGTCGTAGAACTTCTTGAGCATGGCGTCGAGCTCGGCCTTGTCGTAATGGCGCTCGGTCTCGGGGAAGAAGATCTTGTCCTCTTTGCGAATGTGCTCGGGATAGAACTCCACGAGCTTTCCAGTCACTTCGAGCACCTCGTCGAGTTGGCTCGAATCACCGGCGACCACCGCGTCCTTGGCCGCGACCAGCCG
>JAWLDL010000040.1:0-11106 GCA_041686675.1 Spirochaetia bacterium
CCGCTCCCTTCTCGACTCGCCTATCCGCGACGAGCTCAACATCATAATCGTGGTCATCCACAGGCAGGACGGCGAGCTCATCTATAATCCGGCCTCCACGGTCGAGTTGCGCGCGGGCGACCACATGATTGCCGTGGGTGACAGGGATAACCTCAGGCGTCTCGCTGAGCTCTGCGTGTAGGTGAAGCCGCCGCGCCTGCACGCGCCGCGCGCCCGCCGGCGCCGCCGGCCCGGTCGCCTGCCGCTCAGCCGCCGTCCGCCAGCAGACCCTTCAGCCGCAACGCATTCCGCGGCGCGTACCCCTGCTGATCGTTGTCGAAGTAGATATATACGTCGATCCCCTCGGCGTCCCGATCCCGTGCCCACTGAGCCCAGCCCGAGAGCGCCTCATCGTCGTAGCTGCCCTCGTATGCATCGCCGGGGCCGTGGAGCCGAACGTAGGAGAAGTCGGCGGTGACATGTGCCGGGGATCGATAGCCGGCAAGCTCGTAGATGCAGAACGCGGCGCCGTGTGACCGAAGCAGCCCGGTTACGGACTCCGACATCCAGGACTCGTCCCGAAACTCGAATACGCTGCGGAATCCGGCGGGCAGCGCCTCGAGGAACGCCTCGAGGCGGTCGGGGTTTGCGCGCCAGCGCGGGGGAAGCTGAAAGAGCAGGGGACCGAGGCGGTCGCCGAGAGCCTTCACGTGGTCGAGAAAGCGCGCTGTCGCCTCGGCGGGGTCCTTCAGTTTCTTCATGTGGGTGATGTAGCGGCTCGCCTTCACGGCAAAGAGGAAGTCCTTCGGCACCGCGTCGCGCCATGCGGCGAACTGCTCGGGGTCGGGGAGATTGTAGAAGCTCTTGTTGAGCTCTACGGTGTCAAAGCGCTCCCGGTAGTACTCGAGCCACGCCTCAGGTGCAAGATCCTGCGGGTAGAATGTGCCGCGCCAGTGAGGGTAGTTCCAGCCCGAGGTGCCGATACGTATCATCGGGAGTAGCTGTGAACCGCGCCGCGGGAGCGCGAGATGATCCGATCGACGAGCCGGGGAGCGAGCCTGGCCAGGAGCACGAAGAGCTTCCCCTGCAGGGTCATGACGAGTTCGCGTCGCCGCCTGGCCACCACGCCGAGTACCGCGGCGGCAACTTCCGCCTGTGAGGTCTTCCAGGAGCGTCGAATGCTCATGAGCGTCCCGTCGGCGGCGTAGATCTGCTTATCGGGGTCGTTTTCGGTGAAGCTCACCCACACGAGTCCGACGTGCACGCCCTGCGGCTCGAGCTCCGCCCTGAGGGACTGCGAGAGGCCGGTGAGCGCCATCTTGGCCGCGGAGTACATCGCAACACCGGGAAATCCACGGACGCCGGCGAGACTGGAGATGAACACCACTGATCCCCGCGCCTCGGTGAGGTGGGGGACGGCGTACCGCGTAGGCAAGGCTGCACCAAGAATGTTCACCCGCGTGACCTGCTCAATGACCTCGGGGGTGGTCTCGGCGAAAGGACCGCGCATGGAGATGCCGGCGTTGTTCACCAGGACATCTATGCGTCCGCGAATGCCGGCGGCGTGCTCTATGAGCCCCCGAGCCTCCTCGGCAACGGTCACATCGCAGGCGTACGCCGAGACCACGTATCCGGCCGATTCGAACTCCTCTCGCACTGCGTCGAGGCGCTCGCGATTGCGGCCGTTCAAAACGACGTGTGCCCCGGCGGCCGCAAAGGCCCTCGCGGTCTCCCGGCCGATGCCGCGGCTCGATCCGGTCACGACCACCACGCGCTCGTTCAAGTCACCGCCCTCCATCTGATTCTCCTATGGTTGGTCTCCTGTGATGAGCCCGCTTGACTACCGCGGCTCGAAGTGCGACTTCTCCCGAAGCTCCTCGTAGAGCCGCTTCTCCGCATCGGTCGGCTTCTCGGGCACCACGATCTTCATGACGGCATAGAGATCGCCCCGGCCGTGTTGCTTTCGCAGCCCCTTGCCCTTGAGCCGGAAACGCTTCCCGCTCTGCGTTCCCGGCGGAATAGTGATTGACGCGCTGCCCCCGACGATCGGCACGGTGATCTTTGCACCGAGCACGGCTTCCGCCGGGGTGATCGGAACGTCTGTCTCGAGATCGGCCCCTTTGACTCTGAAGGTCGGGTGGGGCTCGATCCGCATGCGCAGATAGAGGTCGCCTTTGCGGCCGCCGCCGCCCGCAGCGCCGCCCTGGCCGCTGAGGCGGAGCCGCTCGCCGTCGTTTATGCCGGGCGGAATCTTCACCTCGTAGTTGCGGGTGCGCGAGTGCACACGTCCCGATGCGTCGGCCTCTCGCTGCTCGAGGGTGACCGTCTTCTTGCCGCCGTGGTAGGCATCCTCGAGGGGAATGCTCACCTCGGCCTCATGGTCCTCGCCCTTCGCGCCCCATGTTCCGGCGCCGGCCGAGCCGCCCTGGCTCTCCCTGCCGAAGCCGCCGAAGGCGTTCCCGAAGAGAGATTCGAAGAAGTCGCTGAAACCACCGCCACGTCCGCCGCCGAAGAACTCGGAGCCTGCGCCTCCGAGGTCACCAAACCCGAAGGTCTGGCGGAACCCGCCGCCACCGGCTCCTCCGCCGCGGCCGCCGGCGTCGCGGAAGGCCTCCCATCCGGGGGGTGGCCTGAAATCGTCGCCCTCGTGGTAGTTCGGCCCGAGTTGATCGTACTTGCGCCGCTTTTCGGGGTCCTTGAGTACCTCGTAGGCCTCGTTTATCTCCTTGAACCTGGTCTCCGCTTCTTCGGACTTGTTTACGTCGGGGTGGTATTTCCGCGCAAGCTTGCGGTACGCGTCGTGTATTGCATCCTGAGACGCCGAGCGGTCCACGCCCAGCGTCTCGTAGTAGTCTTTGTATTTCACCGCCATTGCGCTGCTCCTGTGTGCGCTTAGAGTCCCGGCATCCGAAGCCCGATGAGGGTGCCGTCCCGGTACACGCGGAGGGTGACCGTCTCCTCATCCTCGTTGAGCGCCGCGTAGAACCCGGCCACCGAGTCCACGGCCGCCCCGTTCACCATCGTAACAATGTCTCCCCGTCGCAGTCCGGCGCGATCGGCCGGACTGTCAGAGACTACCGCGGCCGCAACCACCCCGTCCACCTCGCCGGGAATCTCGCCCCGCTCCCGGATGTCGTCGGTGAGCGCGACTGCCGCGATGCCCGGCCACAGATCTCCGGCGCCGCCGACTTCCTCTTCTGTGCCGCGCTGCTCGAGGCGAACCGAGAGCACCTCTTCGGTCCCGTGCCGGATCACCCGAAACTCCGTTCGACGTCCCGGCGGCAGGTTGCCGACGATCCGTGTCAGCGCCTGCGAATCCTCTACCGGCCGCCCGTCGACCGAAACGATGTAGTCTCCGGGCTTCACGCCCGCGCGAGCCGCCGGACTGTCGCGGTGCACGTTGAGGACAAGGGCACCGTCTTGCCCCTCGATACCGAGTGAGGCGGCAACGCCCGGAAGGCGTGCATCGGTCGGGTCCTCGATGCTGACACCGAGCCACCCGTAGACGATGCGACCCTCGCTGATGAAGTCGTCCACCGCCCGGCGGGCATTGTTTGCCGGGATCGCGAACCCCAGGCCGACGCTCCCGCCGCCGCGGCTCGCGATCCAGGTGTTGATGCCTACAACCTCGCCGTTGAGGTTGACCAGAGCGCCGCCTGAGTTTCCGGGATTGATCGAGGCATCGGTTTGAATGTAATCCGTAAACCCGGCTATCGGCGACCCCGGTTGCGGCTCTCTTCCGAGCGCGCTGATGATACCTGCGGTGACGGTTGACTCGAACCCCAGGGGATTCCCTATGGCAAGCACCCAGTCGCCGACGTACAGCTCGTCGGAGTCGCCGAGGCGCGCTATCGGAACCTCTTCGCGGGTCGTGAAGGTGACGAGCGCCAGATCGGTCCGTGCATCCTTCCCCACGAGGTCCGCCTCGAACTCGCGGCCGTCGGCAAGCCGGACGGTGATTTCGGTTGCGTCGCCCACCACGTGATTGTTCGTCAGCACGTAGACGTCGCGGCCGTCCTGTCGAACGATCACGCCGGATCCCAGGCCGGGCCGGCGAAACTCCTGCTCCTCGGTGTCCGGCCTCTGTCCAGGCCCGAAGAAGAAGTCGAAGGGCGAGCGAAAGCGGGGGGTGCTGCGGCGCACGACCTCGACGGTGTTGACTTCCACGACCGTCGGCAGGACCTCCTCGGCGACCTCCCGAAAGGACATGGGTGGTCCGGCGGGTGCGCCCGGCACGCTTGGGGCCGGTGCCGTCGACTGCTGCGTGCGACTCGGCGGGGCCTGTGTGCTGTCCTCGCCGGCGGCCGCGATCGGCCTCTGTACGGGCGAGGAACCCGCGGCGACGCGTCCGCCCCCGGCGGCTGATCCCTGAGAAGGCCCACCCGCCGGACGGTCGACGATCATCCCGATCAGGACACCTACAGCAAGAGCAAGAACAACGCCGGCCCACCGGCCGGCTCGCGTGCGTATCATCGTATCCTCCGTTCACGACACAGAAAAATCCCGGCGTTTCCGCCGGGATAGAAGATAGCGTTCCTCAGCCCGACTTCACAGAGATTTGTTTCGGCTTGACCTCTTCCCGCTTGGGGAAGCTGATGCGCAACACGCCGTTCTTCATCTCCGCCTTTACCTTTTCGGGGTCGATCGCGTCGGGGAGGGTGAGGCTTCGCTGAAAGCTGCCGCTCCACCGCTCGCGGTGGTAGTATCCGGCCTCTTCCTTCTCGTGCTCGTCTTTCTTCTCGCCCTTCACGGTCAGCACGTTTCCCGATACCGACACGTCGACGTCCTTGATGTCCACGCCCGGAAGCTCCGCGGTGACAAGCACCTCCTCGTCGGAGTCCTCGATGTCCATGCTCGGCACGAATGTCCTGTCGAGAAGACCCCGGCCGCCGAACCAGTCGTCATCGAAGATGCGGTTGATTTCGCTGCGAAGCCGGTCGAACTCCGTCGGTACCTCGTATCGGTTGTTGCGTCGTTTCACCAGGTTCATATCCAACCTCCTTCCTTCCGATGTGATATCGGTGGTCGTGCCGGACCCGGCCAACGGCCGGGTCTAACGTTCTCACCTACCAATAAGCAGAAACTGTGCCAAAAGGTACGCCGATAAATGGCTGCATTACAATGTTATACATGGCGCTTTCCGTTCCGGCACCGCCCGCGAGTGCCCCTGTGGCAACAGGGAAACATTGTGCGCGAAATGGCACATCAGGTATGTGTCATTAAGAAACACAATTGCCGCGCGCGGCTGCATCGGTGTATCACTTCTTGTCATCCCGGCGGTGACGTACTAAGCTTGCCCGAGCATGGAACGACTCACGCGCTCGGTAGCCGTGGCATCCGGAAAGGGCGGCGTCGGGAAATCGACGACGGCCCTCAACCTCGCTGTTCAGTACGCAAAGAGCGGAATGCGCGTGGCGCTCGCCGACCTCGACCCGCTGTCCAATCTGACCACAATCCTTGACGTGGCAAATACCCGGTTCGACTACAGTACCGAGGAGGTGCGCCGGAAAGGGCTCGATCTCTCGCGCTTCTCCTACCGTGTATTCGACCGCCTCGATCTGCTGTTTCCGAGGCCTTCGGAGCGGAGCGAGGAGAGCATCGCGATGCGCACGCTGCTCTTCCGGCACCTGCGCCGGGAGATCGAGGAGAGATACGACATCGTACTCCTCGATATGCCTGCGGGCATCGATCACGATGAAAACCTGGCCTTTCTGCCCCTCGTTGAGACCATTCTGGTGGTCGTTCAGCCGGAACCGACTTCGCACGTCTCCGCCGGTGGGTACATTCGAGCGGCCATCGACGTTGCGCCGCAGGCCTCGATCCTGCTGTGGCACAACAAGTACAACTCGCTGCAGGAAGGATCCTTTGACCCCCGTGCGGTCATCCGAAACTACAATCGCTATGTGGGACCGCAGCAGCGTATCGCCCGCTCGGAGGCCGAGCGGATCGTCGATATTGCCTTCGTACCCCACGATCCGTCCCTTGATCTGCTGCAGACGCGGTTTTCCTTCGAGGCGACGCTCTACCACCGCATGCTCGGCATGCTCGAGATGATCGTGGAGGAGCTCACCCCGCCGATACGCACCGTCGACGGGCGTTACTCGCCGGCCCGCAACCTGCTTCGCACGCAACTCGTACGTGACACCGCGCGCATCGATAGCGGAAAGACGCTCGAGCGGCTGGAGTCCTATCTCGGGGAGCTTCAGTCGAGCGGTATCGTCGCCGCAGGGGGCGGAAAAGCCCGGGGCGGGACCGGCGCCGGTGGTGTGGATGTTCTGACGGATGATGAACGCTCGGCGCTGCTCGAGTACCTGGAGTCACTTGCCGCGGACCGCGTGCGTGCCGCCGCGGTGCACGCACGGGATCTCATCAACACGGTTCTCGATACCTGGGGGGAAGGCTCGCGGGAGCACCACAGCGCGCGTGGGCGTGCCCTCGAAAAGCGCATCATTGCCGCCCTCGGCGCGCTCTCACGTGACGAGCGTCGGGCCAGGCCGGCGCTGCGAAATGCCGGTGGCTGCCTCCTCCTCTATGTGTCGATCCACAAGCTGCTTGCCTCCGATCGCATCCGGGGCCTTCTTCGCTCCTTCGTGCCGGTGCGCCGGGATGAGCAGGGGAAGCTCGTGCGGGACCGGTACCGGCAGATCCGCTCTCTCATCGAGCACGACGAGCAGTATCACCGCCGGTTCTTCGAGCTCGTGAAGCGATTTTTTCCGATCGTGCTCGGCCAGCTGCGCAAGCTCATCGAGACGCAGCACCTGCAGCCACTCGTGTTGCGTTCGAAAGCCGGCTCGGTGCACCGCACGGCGTACCTCAAGCTTCTGACCACGTGGATGCACGACACCGCAAACAGCGGCCTCGGTATCAGCGTCGGCATGGCACATACGACGGCGGCGCGCACCATACAGGACGGCGCGAAAGCGCTCGCGCAGAGTTTCGATTCCCCGCCACAGAGAGTTGGCGATGCGAACGATGATGGTCTATAATGAGCTCCAGCGGTCGCTGGGAGGGGATCGACTCGGATGCCACTTCAGCAGGAAATCGAGACCCAGTTAGGACATATCCGAAACTGGGGCGGCGTTTCCTTCAAGAAGAATATCCTCACCACCTTTCATCAGGTTCTCGACGACGATGAGACGCTCGTCGATCTGCTCGAGGGCTTTTATTCGGGCGATCATATCGCCGCCTCGGGCTCGGGTGCTCCCGGTATCCTCTGCATAACCGACCGGCGCGTGCTCTTTCTGCTGAACGGCGGTACCGCAACAGCGGCCGACACGCTCACCTTTGACGAGATCACCGCCATCAGCGTCCGGCGTACCGACCAGAGCGCGAAGATCACCCTGCATCGCGGAGCGGGGCAGAGCGTGCTTACCTCCACCAAGCGCGGGGGCCAGGCCGACTCCTTCCTCGAAAGCGTGCGCGCGAGCATCGGGGATGACCTGGTGCACGTGGAGGATCTTCGTTCCGATTCGAGGGAGGAGCCCGGCCGCAAGAGCCCCGAGAAACTCACCAATCTGAACTTCCTGCACAAGGAAGCCCAGCGCGTCATCCGCGCCATAAACGAGTACAAGCAGTTCAACAACGAACCGGCCTTCCTCCAGCAGCTCATCGACGACCTCTTTCTCGTCTCGTATCGCTGCGTGGGAAGCTCAAAGACCGTCTCCGAGGAGACGCGGCTGTTCGTGCTCATGGTGCTCATGTACCTTCGCCAGCGCCTGGTAAGCGACCGCGACGTCATCGTCGATATATTCCGCTACGACGCCCTGCCGCTCCACCAGCGCCGCAGCATCCTCGAGTACTGGGACCTGTTTCACAACGAGATCAAGAAGATGAAGGGGGTGCCCAACACCCGCTCTCTGAAGTCGCTTTCATATCTGAAGTCCTACGATAAGCGCGAGGACAGCTCCCACTTCGACAAGCTGGCCGCGGTGTTCTTCAGTTTCGCGCAGGTCGCGATCAAGGCCGACGGTACGGTGAGCGAGGCGGAGTCGCGGCAACTGAAGAGCATTCGCAAGCTCATCTACGGTGAGCAGGCGGACGGGACATCGGCGGCGGACGGGCAGGCTGCGGCAAAGCAGGCTGTGACCGTCTCCGAGGAGCAGGCGGAGAGTCTCGAAGAGGTAATGGAGAAGATCAACAACCTCATCGGGATGAAGAAGGTGAAGGGGCAGATCGAGACCTTCGTGAACCTCATCAAGGTTCACAAGGAGCGAGAGCGCCGGGGGCTACCCGTCACCCCCTTCTCCAAGCACGCGGTGTTCTACGGTCCGCCCGGCACCGGAAAGACGACGATCGCGCGCTATCTCGGGAAGGTCTACAAGTCGCTCGGCCTCCTCGAGCAGGGCCATATGGTGGAGACCGACCGGGCGGGGCTCGTTGCGGGCTATGTGGGCCAGACGGCAATTCAGGTGGACGAGGTGGTGCAGCAGGCCCTCGACGGGGTGCTTTTCATCGACGAGGCCTATACGCTGAGCCCGCGCTCGGCCGGATCGGATTTCGGGCAGGAGGCGATCGACACCCTTCTCAAGCGTATGGAGGACCACCGCGACCGCCTCGTGGTCATCGTTGCCGGCTATCCCGACGAAATGCAGGATTTCATCGACAGCAATCCCGGGCTTCAGTCGCGCTTCAGCCGCTATTTCTACTTCGATCACTACGCGCCGCAGGAGCTGCTGCAGATTTTCAACATTTTCGCGGAAAACTCCTCGTTCACCCTTACCCAGGGCGCAAAACGGGAGCTTCTGCGGCTCATCACGCATTTCTATCGCCGCCGGGACAAGGGCTTCGGCAACGGGCGGTTCGTTCGCAATCTCTTCGAGCGCATCGTGGAAAAACAGGCGAACCGTATTTCGAGTGTGACCCCGTTGACCGATAAAATACTATGTTCGATTACCAAGCACGATATTCCGCGGATGGAGGAGTTTGACCACTAACCATGAGCATCCGCTTGAAGATCGTCTCCGTCGTGCTTCCGCTGCTCATCGCAACGCTGATTCTTGCCGGTGCCTCCTCGTATTTCGTTGCCACGAACGGTATAACGCGGATCGCGCGTGACTTCCTTCAGTTCAAGGCCGAGGAGCTCGAGTCCTACGCCGAGGGGCAGTGGCTGATTCTCGAGGAGAACAATCTCACCGATCGGCAGGAGATGGTGGAGGCGACGAAGTTCGGCGTACAGAGCTTTGCCCGCGGGCTCATCCGCAGTGACACCGAGCTCATCTTCGCGGTGGACGACTCAGGCGAGGTGCAGATGGCCACCGGCGAGGTTCAGCTGACCGGCGGGGAGCGCGCCTCACTCCTTGACATGGACGTCGCGACCACGGGGGAGCTCTCGACCCTCAGCATCGGCGGGACGGAGCGGGTCGCGCAGGGGTTCTCCTTCGAGCCCTACGGCTGGCGCGTTTTCCTCACCGAGGCGCGGGATACCTTTTTCCGGGATGTCGACCGTATCACCACGCAGACCATCTACATCGTGGCCGGCGCCAGCCTCCTCTCGGTGCTGCTTCTGCTGCTGTTTGCCCAGCAGCTCACGCGGCCGCTCGTGAAGGTGCGAAACACCATGCGGGAGATCATCACCTCCAACGATCTCTCCGAACGCGTTGCCGTGGAGTACCGTGATGAGACCGGCGAGCTCGCACATACCTTCAACGTCATGGTCGGAGAGCTCGAGAAGGCCTACAACCAGATCAAGAGCTACGCCTTCCAGGCCGTGCTTGCGCAGAAAAAAGAGGCGAAAATCCGCAACATCTTCCAGCGCTACGTGCCGCAGGAGGTCATAGACCGCTACTTCGAGAATCCCGAATCGATGCTGGTCGGCGACAATCGCGTGGTCTCGGTTCTGTTCTCCGATATCCGCAGCTTCACGAGCATTTCCGAAGGCATGATGCCCGACGACCTCGTGAACTCCCTCAACGCCTACTTCTCGGTCATGGTCGACATTATCATGAACCACAACGGCGTGGTGGACAAATACATCGGTGATGCCATCATGGCCTTCTTCGGCGCGCCGGTGAAACACGAGGACGATGCGGTACAATCGGTCATGGCCGGGATCGAGATGAGCGAGTCCCTCGACGATTTCAACCGCAAACAGGTTGCCGCAGGGAAACCGGAGTTTCACATCGGAATCGGGATCAACTACGGGATTGTTACGGTGGGAAACATCGGAACCGAGCGGAAGATGGACTATACGGTGATCGGCGACATGGTGAACCTGGCCTCACGCCTCGAGGGGCTGACCAAGACCTACAAGCAGGAGCTCATCATATCCGAGAGCCTGCAGAGAAAGGTGAAGGACCATGTGCCGTGCCGTCTTATTGATCGTGTGGCGGTGAAGGGCAAGAAGACCGGCACGGACATCTTCACCGCCAGGAGATCGCTCACCACCGCTGAGCAGCAGGCATGGAGGATTCACCATCAGGGCGTCCGGTTGTATTTTGATCGGCAGTTCGGCAAGGCCGAAGAGGCGTTCCGGGAGGTGCTGCGGTTTCTGCCCGGCGACCATATCGCCGAGATGATGGCTGAGCGGTGCTCGCGCTACCGCGGCGCCCCGCCGCCGGAGAACTGGACGGGTATCGAGGTAATGACGTCGAAGTGACAGATGCACGGTTCGTCTCCAGCCGAACGCCGTCTCTGTTCACGGTGCTGCTCGTCGCAGCACTCCTGTTTGGTGCGTCCGGACCGGGTGCGCCCCGCCTTCAGGCGCAGGAATCGCAGCCGGCGCAGGCGGCGTTCTCCGGGGTTCGGGTCTATGTCGTGCCCCTGCTGCAGGTGGGGCCCTCACCGGACCTCTCTGCCGTCGGCGGGGATCTCACCGAGCTGCTCAGCGAGAGTCTCTACACCGAGTTCTCCGACGCCGGGTTTGAAATCATCGTCGGCGATCCGATCCCGGAGCCGGGACCAACGGCCGCGCCCGGCCGTATTGCGGATGCAGTGCTGGAGGCGGCGAGGGCGGCGGAAACCGACCTTGCGGCGTTCGGGTTCGCCGGCTTTCCCTCCGGCAGGGTGAGCGTCAACGTGCGCGTCTACGACACCGGCTCGGGGGCGCTCGTGTCCGCGGCTGCGGGCTTCGGGCGAAGCGACCTCGCGGTGTTCAACCTCACGCGACGAGTGTTTCAGGACCTCCGCCCC
>JAWLDL010000041.1:0-876 GCA_041686675.1 Spirochaetia bacterium
CAAGTGCCGTCACCGACTTCTTGAGAGCTTCTTCCACCAGGGCGCCCATTCGAAGGACGTCCTGATACATCTTATCCAGCTGACTGAGAAAGTACTTTCGTGGCGCCATGCGGCCGCCTCCATCATCCCATGTGTTTAACCGAATCGGCCGGAAATGTAGGCCTCGGTCTCGGCATTCTGCGGGTTAAAGAACATGTCTACGGTGCTTCCATACTCCGCGACGTATCCTGATTTCTGCTCGTCCACCATGAAGAACGCCGTGTAGTCGGACACGCGCCCCGCCTGCTGCATATTGTGGGTTACAATCACGATAGTGTACTGCTCTTTGAGCTCTTCGACCAAGCCCTCGATCTTGCCCGTGGAGATGGGGTCGAGTGCTGAGGTCGGCTCGTCCATCAGAAGTACATCGGGCTCGACCGCCAGGGCCCTGGCGATGCAGAGGCGCTGCTGCTGGCCACCGGAGAGACTCAGTGCAGGGGTGTGCAGGCGGTCCTTGAGCTCGTCCCAGACCGCCGTGGCACGGAGGCTCTTCTCGACACCTTCCTCGACCGCCTGCCTGTTTCGGATTCCGTGGAGTCTCGGGCCGTACGCGACATTCTCGAAGACCGTCATGGGGAAGGGGTTCGGCTTCTGGAACACCATGCCGACCCGCGTGCGCAGGTCGATCGGTGAGAAATCCGTGTAGAGGTTCTTCCCTTCGTAACCGACGTAGCCTTCAATGCGAACCCCGTCGATGAGATCGTTCATCCTGTTGAGGGTACGCAGAAACGTGGACTTGCCGCATCCCGACGGGCCGATGAGGGCTGTGACATTATTCTTCGTCACGTCCATCGTGATGTCTTTGAGTGCCTGGAACTTCCCGTAGAACAGGTTGAG
>JAWLDL010000041.1:886-10984 GCA_041686675.1 Spirochaetia bacterium
GAGATTTGAAACGAGGTCTTCATCCCCTCCATGTGCGCTCCTTCCAGGCACTGAAGATGGCGATGCTGTGTTAGAAGAGTATTAGCATCCCGATTTTTCAGGATGCGGCTTCATTATTATGTGCTTCCACGCGGCTTCCAAACCAGCGATAGAGGGCCTCGATGCGATTGTAAAAGCTGTCCTTGGCCCGGTCCTGGAGGCCGAAGAGACTGATCACATTCACACCGCAGGCGCCGTAGAACAGGTACCCTTCCTCCGTTTCCACCACCGTCAGGTGTATCTCGAGGCTTTCGGGAGCAACGACCGGGAATATTCCGTAGTACATCCGCGTGAGGTTGGTCATGCTCATGAGATAGGCGTCTTCCCGTCGGACATACTCCACCGTGTAGACGTTGCGTCCGAAGCTCGAGTCACGCTGATATACGTGGATCCGGTCGCGGCGGGGGATCTCCGAAACCGTGGGGTCGGGGAGGGGCTCCCGAGTGTCCGGATCGGCCACGGCATAGGACTCCTCGTAGAAGATGCGCATGCGCTCGCGACTCGCGGAGTAATACTCTATCCCCTCCATCGTGCTCACCGACCGGAAGATGTTGTACAGTGCAAGGTCCCGCTCGGCCTCGTTGTCTCCCGCCAGTCGTTCGCGCAGCAGGAACAGCGCCTCGACACCGATTTTCGGCTCCATGTCCTCGAGGGCAGTGCGGGTGTTCTCCAGGCCGGGGACCTGTGGTGCAAGCGCGAGGTCCACGCTGTCGGTGAAGAAGTGCTTGAGGCTTCCCTCCTCGATGAGCTCGCGGTAGCTGTCGCGCGGGAGGTGGGAGACGAGCTCGCGTGCCGGCGGGCGGGCCGGCTCGCCGGACGACTGTGCTGACAGGGACACGGGCAGAAACAGTATCAGTATTAGTGCTGCGGCCGCGAGTCGACCGAAGATTGAATTAGTGATGAATCTCATGGTACTGTCTTCTACCTCAGAAAACTCCGCAATTCAAGGGCAGCATGCATAAGCCAGTCGTTTTTACCGGCGGAGGAACCGCCGGCCACGTCTTTCCGGGACTTGCGGTCGCCGACGCGCTTCGCGAGCGTGGGGACTACGAGGTTGTCTGGATCGGCTCCACCTCGGGCATGGAGCGCCGTCTCGTCGCGGACCGTGGTATCCGGTTCTACGGCATTCCGGCCGGAAAGCTCCGCCGCTACTTCTCGTTCAGGAATCTCGTCGACCTCGCGAAGGTGGGTGCGGGCTTCGTGGCGGCAGTGCTTCGCCTGCGTGCCCTCAAGCCTGCCTTCGTCTTTTCGAAAGGTGGCTACGTCACCGTCCCGGTCGTCGCCGCGGCGCGTCTGCTCGGCATCCCGGCGGCAACACACGAGTCCGATTCAGACCCCGGGCTTGCCACGAGGCTCAATGCCCGGTTCGTCGATCGGGTGCTTCTGTCCTATGACTCCACCGCCGACTATCTTCCGGCCGGCCTCCGTCCCCGCTGCATAACCGTCGGAAATCCCGTGCGCAGCGACCTGCAGTCCGGCCGCCCGGAGGCCGCCCGCCGTGCCTTCGATCTTCCGGCGGATCGGCCACTGGTGTTCGTGGTGGGCGGCAGCCTCGGCTCCGCCCAGATCAACGGGCTTCTCGCCGAGGTGCTCGACGACCTCCTGGGTTCCTGCGTGGTCGTGCACCAGCGCGGCGAGCATCCGGCGCCGCGCCCCGATGGTGAGGGATACGCCTCAGCAAGCTTCATCGGGCCCGAATATGGCGATCTGCTCGCCGCCGCGGATCTCGTGGTATGTCGCGCCGGCGCCGGGACGCTCTGGGAGCTCTCGCTCGCGGGGAAGCCGGCCGTGCTCATCCCGCTGCCCCGCTCCGGCTCGCGCGGCGACCAGCTGCGAAACGCGCGTATCTTTGCCGACCGCGGCGCCGCCGTCGTACTGGCCGACGAAGATGCGACTCCCGAACGGTTGCGGGATGAGATCCGCCGACTGCTCGACGATCCCGTGGCGCGTCGGCGGATGGGCGCCGCGGCGGCGGGGTTTGACGCAGCGGGTGCAGCGGATAGAATCGCAGGCATGATCGATGATGTCGTGGAGGGGCGTGGGTGGACTTCGTAGCGGTCGACATCGTCTTCGCCCTGATTCTCGTATTTACCACCCTCCGCGGTGCCATTCGCGGGTTCGTGACGGAGCTGCTCTCGATGGCGAGTCTCATTCTCGGCATCACGGCGGCGGTTCTGTTCTCCGGGATTGTGGGGGAATACCTGAATCGGTGGCTCGGTGAATCGGCCTGGAGTCAGGTTGCGGCCTTTCTCGCCATATTCCTGCTGGTCTATATTCTGGTGAAGATCTTCGAAAACGCGCTTCATCGTCTCATAGAGCACATTCACCTCGAGAACCTGGACCACGCGCTGGGGCTCTTTCTCGGCGTGATCGAGGGGCTGCTCCTCACCTTCGTAATGATCCTGATTATTCAGATACAGCCCTTCTTCCCACCCGATCGGGTGCTCGAGGGGAGTGTTTTCGGCCAGCTCCTCGTACCGCTGCTGCCCCACGTCTCGGAGTTTCTGAACCGGAGGACCGTCGATGTTTGAGAACATAATCGGACACCAGGGACCGGTGGCCCGCCTGCGCGCCGAAATCACCGGGAACCGGCTTCCGGCGGCTCTCCTGTTCCACGGTCCGCAGTACACGGGGAAAACCACGGCTGCGCTCGAGCTCGCCCGCGCGGTGACCTGCGAGAGGGGTACCGCGGAGTGGACCTGCGATTGTCACTCCTGCCGGCAGCACCGGTTGCTCGTGCATCCCTATACGCTCCTGCTCGGGACGCATTATTTCCTCCAGGAAATCACCGTGTGTGCGGAGGCGCTCAAGGCCCATCCCTCGAAGGGCACACGGTTTCTCTTTCTGCGCGCCGTGCGGAAGCTGCTGCGACGCTTCGACGAGGTCCTGTGGCAGGGGCAGGAGAATCGCGTCTCGTCGGTATCGAGTGCTGTCCGGGAGGTAGCGGAGATTATCGAGGACCTCGATCCCCGGTTCCCGCTTCCCGAGGGGGCGGAGCTCGAGAAGCTCACCGAACGACTGCTCTCGCGGTCGAAAAAGCTCGCTTCAGCGCTGCCTCAGGACCCCGTGCCCATTCAGGCGGTGCGAAACGTTTCCTTCTGGGCTCATATGTCGGGGCCGCCCAAAGTGGTAATCGTGGACGCCGCGGATCGCCTGAACAGTGGCACGCGGAACGCCCTGCTCAAAACCCTCGAGGAGCCGCCGCCGGAGGTCACCTTCGTGTTGCTGGCCACCCAGCGCTCGGCGGTGATGCCGACCATTCTTTCGAGGGTGCGCCAGTACGAGTTTCCGTCCCGAAGCACCGACGAGCAGTGTGAAGTGGTGCGCAGGGTATTTCGAGAGAGCGAACTTGAATGTGGGTCCCTCCGTGAGTACTTTCTCAGCAACGGATTCTCGGGGTCGGAGCCGATAACATCCCTCGCTGAAGCGTTCATCGAGGCCGTTGTTTCCTCCCGCACCGCCGACGGCGCCGACAGCGTTGCTCATGTGCAACAGGCGCTGCAGGAGATGGCAGACGTGCACGCATTCCGCTATTTCTTCGAAGAGCTCACCACACTGCTTCAACGATTGCTGGCCAATGATGTCGCTGGTGCCACACGGCCGCTGGTGGGAATGGAGACAATCGCGCGGTGGCGTGATCTCGTGGCGGAGGCGGCATTTCGGGTGGAGTCACTGAATATGAATCCATCGACGGTCTGCGAGAGTCTGTACTTCTCTATGAGGCAGGTCGATGCGGGGGTTCATTGAGCGTGCGCTGAACAAGCTCGACAAGCTCGACAGCACACAGATCCGTACACTCATCCACGATCTCGCCTCCGAGCACGAACAGATGCAGGTCGTGCTCGACTCGATGAACGACGCCGTCGTTGTCTCCGATAACGACCACAACCTCGTCATGGTGAACAAAGCCGCTGAGCGCCTCCTGCCGCTCATGCCGGGAGACCTCGCCGAGCACAAGATGTGGGAGATCATTCGTGACGAGGAGATTGCCGCCTTTGTCGAGGAGGCGCTCGAGGCCGAAGACTCGGTGTGGGACGTGGAGTTTACCCTCGAGCACTCGGGCGGAGAGCGAACCCTGCTGTTGAGCCTCTTTCCCCTGGTACGAAGCGGACACGTCACCGGGAACATCCTGCGCGGGGAGGACGTGACCGAGCGCAAGAGCAGGGAGGCACGGTTGCGGCGGGCGGAGAGCCTCGCGTCTCTGACTACTCTCGCGGCCGGCGTAGCACACGAAATCAAGAATCCCCTCGGCTCCATCGGTATCCATATCCAACTCATACAGAAGGAGCTCGCCACGCTCGCCGACGATCAGAAGGAACGTATCCAGGGCTACATCGACGTCGTCAACGAGGAGGTGAACCGGCTCAACAAGATTGTGGTGGACTTCCTCTTCGCCGTTCGGCCCATGAACGTCGAGCTCGAGGACGAGGACATGAACTCCGTGCTGGGAGATCTTCTGGAGTTCGTCCGCTATGAGCTCGAAGAGAGTGATATCGAGCTCGAAGCCGACCTGCAGCAGGAACTGCCGAAGGTGCAGCTCGACGACAAGTACTTCAAGCAGGCGCTGATGAACATCGTCAAGAACGCCCTGGCCGCCATGCCGAACGGCGGCACGCTCCGCGTAAAGACCCGTTGCCGCGGCGACAGCGTCGAGCTGATCGTCGAGGATACCGGCGAGGGGATGTCCGAGGACGTTCGGGAGAAGATCTTCGAGCCGTACTTCACCACGCGGGATTTCGGATCCGGCATCGGACTTACCCTCGTGTACAAGGTCGTGAAGGAACACATGGGGGAGATAAGCGTACGCTCGGAGGAGGGGGAGGGAACCCGCTTCATTCTGACGTTTCCGGTCCCGCAGCGTGAGCAACATCTGCTCGAATGGAGTGGAGAAGACACCGAATGAAGTTCAACGTACTGATCGTCGACGACGAGAAGAACATCCGGCAGGGTCTCGGGAAGGCCCTGGAGATGGACGGGCACAACATCTTCCTGGCCGAGGACGGGCAGGAGGCGCTCGACATCATTCACGAGGAGGAAGTCGATCTGGTGATTGCCGACCTCCGCATGCCGCGCCTGTCCGGCGAGGAGCTCCTGCGACGCGTCGTAGATCAGTGGCCCACCATACCCGTAATCATTCTGACCGGTCACGGAACGATTGAAACCGCCGTGCAGGCCATGCGTGACGGCGCATATGATTTCCTCACGAAGCCGGTTAACCTCGACCGGCTCTCGCTTCTGGTGCGCCGGGCGCTGTCGAGCCGAGAGCTCGTCATGCAGCACCGGCAGATGCAGGAGGAGCTCGACAAACAGCGCCGCTTCACGAACATCATCGGCAAGTCGAGCGCCATGCACCGCATCTTCGATGTTGTGCGCCAGGTCGCGCCGACCAAGGCTTCCGTGCTCATTACCGGTGAGAGTGGAGTGGGCAAGGAGCTTGTCGCCGATGCGCTGCACAACCTCTCCGATCGCAAGGACAAGCCCTTCATCAAGGTGCACTGTGCCGCCCTCTCCGAGACTCTCCTCGAGAGCGAGCTCTTTGGCCACGAAAAGGGAGCGTTCACGGGCGCGGTGGCCCGAAAGCGCGGTCGCTTCGAGCTCTCCCACATGGGAAGCATCTTCCTCGACGAAATCGGCGAGATCAGCCAGAGCGTGCAGATCAAGATCCTGCGCGTTCTCCAGGACAAGAAGTTCGAGCGTGTCGGAGGCGAGGAAACCCTCGAGGTGGACACCCGCATCATCTCGGCGACCAACAAGGACCTCAAGGCCGAGATCGAGAAGGGGACCTTCCGCGAGGACCTCTTCTACCGCCTCAACGTCGTGAACATCGACATTCCGCCCCTCCGGGAGCGCAAGGAGGACATACCGCTTCTGGTCTCCGCCTTCATCAAGGAGTTCGCGCAGGAGAACAACAAGCCGGTGGAGGCCATCGATCACAAAGCACGAGCCCTCATGTACAACTACTCCTGGCCGGGCAACGTGCGAGAGCTCAGGAACTCGATAGAGAGCGCCGTGGTGATGTGCAAGGGAACCGTGATCACGCCGGATGATCTGCCGCCGTCCATCGCCCAGGACTCGGAGAGTAACGACATCCGTATTTCGGTGGGCTCCACGCTCGCCGAAGCCGAGCGGGAGATCATCCGAAGCACGCTCAACGCCCATAACGGCAACAAGAGCCGTACCGCCGAGGTACTGGGAATCGGCCGCAAGACCCTCCATCGCAAGATCGCCGACTATCATCTCGACGACGGGCGCCGCGCGGCCGCGGCGGCAGACGACAGCGCGGCCGCCGCCGCGGGCGACGCCGCCGCTAACGACACGGCGGGGGCAGAAGACGGTGCGGCAGCGACCGGCGACGCCGAGGCCTGATGCACGCGGCCCGAGCCTGGCCGCCGGTCGGCGGCTCGCAGCCGGTGGCCCCAGGCCCCGGTCGGCTCCAGGCTGAGAGTAGCGCCCGGGTCATCCCCGGCGCGAGCCGTAGTAGTCGCGAATTCGCCGATAGCTTTGAATCAACTCGCGTGTGACCGCCGTGGCGGTTGCGAACTTCTCGGGGTCCCCGGCAAAGCGGTCCGGATGATAGCGGGCGAGCTCGCGCCTGAACCGGCGTCGCACCTCGTCGAGGGGAGTGCCGGGGGCGAGCTCGAGGTTCTCGAAGTCCCGGCGGAGCTCGGCAGGCACCACGGCCGGGTCGCCACCGGTGGCGCCCCTGCCGTTCGACGCGGTCTCCTGCGACGCGGTCTCCTGCCATGCGGTGCCCTGCGACGCGGTGCCGCCGGCTGCAGGATCGGTGGCCCGGCGCATGTATTCGTCGAGCTCGTTCCATGCCTCCCGCCAGTCCGCATCAGCCCCGTCGCGCGAAGCGCGGGCGCGACGGCCGGAATCCGCAGGCTCGTCGAGCGCCGAGCGGAGAAGCAGGCTGAGTCTGTCGAGAATATCCACGCGGACCTCCGGGCGACGTGGCCGGCTGTGGCACGCCAATGCGAACTCTACGGGCGGCCGGGGCTGCTGTCAAGCCGACGGTTGCATTCGCGGCCGCCGCCCACTATGATCCGGCAAGAAGCTGCATATGAAGGCGTCCGAGCGCATCGATCCGCACGTGATCGAATCCATGAAAGAAGCCATCGCCGACGCGGGAGGAAACGAGGTCCTCTTTGTGTGCACCGTGGATGAGGACGCACGCATCACCGCTATCGACGTTCGGGCACGCGGAAACCTCGACAGCGTCCCGGCGCCGGACCTGCATATGCAGCAGGGTCACGTCGTGGTTCACAATCACCCCGGCGGGCGCCTGCAGCCGAGCCGGGCGGACCTCGACGTTGCGGCAAATCTCTCGGCGCAGGGGATCGGCAGCTTCATCGTCGACAACGAGGTGCACGAGGTCTACGTCATCGTCGAGCCGTTCCTCGGCGTGGAAACGGAGCCGATAGATGGTGAGGAGCTTGCTGCGCTTCTCGACGACGGGGGAGGGCTCTCGCGCCTCCATACGGACTTCGAGCCGCGGCCCTCGCAGATCGAGATGCTGGAACGCGTGGCGGATGCCTTCAACGAGGACCGGCTCTGCGTTGCCGAGGCGGGCACGGGGGTCGGGAAGTCGCTGGCATATCTGATTCCCGCCTTTGCATGGGCGGAGCGAAACGACGAACGGGTCGTGATATCGACGGCAACCATCAACCTCCAGCAGCAGATCATGGAAAAGGATACGCCGCTGGTCCAGAAGCTTCTCGGCACCGACCTCGAGGCAGTGCTCGTGAAGGGGCGGGGGAACTATCTCTGCCTCAACCGCCTCGACGAAGCGATCGAGGAGGACTCGACGCTCTTTTCCGAGCCCTCGGGTGAGCTTACCGCCATCCGTGACTGGGCGCAGAGCACCGCCACCGGCAGCCGGACCGATCTTCCCTTCTATCCCTCAGGCGAGTTGTGGTCCAGGGTCAACTCCGACCCCGACTCCTGCTCGGGGCTGCGGTGCCGTAACCGCGAAGGCTGTTTCGTCATGAAGGCGCGGCGGGAGGCGGCGCGGGCGCGGGTGCTCGTCGTCAATCATCACCTGCTATTCTCAGACCTCGCACTCCGGCTTCGCGGTCTGGGATTCCACAATACCGCTATCCTGCCGCCGTTCCATCGTCTTGTCTTCGACGAGGCTCACACCCTCGAGGACAGCGCCACCTCCTACTTCTCGGAGTCCTTCTCGCGCCTCTCGGTGGTGAAGTACCTCAACCGTCTCCTGCGCGAGCGTCGCGGCCGGCGCCTCGGCCTGCTGCTGCGGCTGGAGTCACTGGGCTGCGACAAGGAGGCCCTTGCGGCGGCCACGGCCCTGGTGACCGCCGTACGGGAGCAGGCGGATGTGGTAAACGAGGTGACGGCGGCCGGGCTCTTCGGACGTGCCACCACGCTCTGGGTGCGCGACGAGCCCCCCGACGCGCTCTCCGAGCAGGCGCAGGGGGCGCTTCGGGAGCTGCAGGACCGGCTGCTTGCCCTCGTCGAGAAGGTGCAGACCGCGATGAAGGAGCTGCCTGAGGAGGCCCGGGAGGACCCCATCGTCTATGATGTACGGCTTGCCCTGCGGCGGCTGCAGGACATCTCCGCCCTCTGTGAAGGGATTCGCAGCCCCGAGACGCGGCCCGAGCGGGTCTACTGGGTCGAAAAACGGGTGCTTCAGGGCGGGCAGACGCTGGCTCGTTTCGTATCAACACCCGTGGACGTGACCGACGTGATGCAGGAAGCGGTCTACGAGCCCTACAAGACGGTCGTGTTTGCGAGCGCAACGCTCACGGTCAACGAATCCTTTGCGTTCTGGGAGCGACGGATCGGCCTCGACGCGGTGGAAGAGGATCGGCGCGAGGAGCACATCTTTCCCTCTCCCTTTGATTTCGCCGGTCGTGTGCTCCTCGGCGTTCCCGACGACGCGCCGCTGCCCGATTCCCCGCAGTATCAGGGGTTCCTCTCGGAGTTCGTCCGTCGTGCACTCACCCTGTCCGAGGGACGCGCGCTGGTGCTCTTCACCTCCTACGACATGCTTACCGCGACATACGAGGCTGTGAGACCCGCGCTCACCGAGCTGGGTATTACCGCGTTTCGACAGGGAGAGGACGAGCGCTCACGGCTGCTGGCCGGCTTCAACACCGACACCGCGAGCGTCCTCTTCGCGACGCAGAGCTTCTGGCAGGGGGTCGACTCTCCCGGCGAGACGCTGACCCTGCTTATCCTCTGCAAGCTTCCCTTCCGGGTGCCGACGCACCCCGTCCAACTCGCCCGTATGGAGGCGATCCGGCGGGAGGACGGAAACCCCTTCCGGGATCTCTCGCTTCCGGACGCGGTGACCCGGCTCAAGCAGGGATTCGGACGACTCATGCGACACCGTCGCGATCGCGGTGTGGTGCTGATTCCCGATGCCCGCGTTGTTCGCAAGAACTACGGGTCGGTTTTCCTCAATTCGCTCCCCGACACCGCGCGCAGCGTCAAGGCCGCCGACCGTCTCCTCGCGGACGTGGAGGACTTTCTCTACAGCGACTGAGCCCGCCTCGTGCCCGGGCCGACGCTGGCGCGCCGCAGCTGCTGCCTGCCGGCGTACCCGCTACTGCCTGCCGGAACCGCGGTCGGCGCAAAAAAAAGCAGCCACGCATAGTGCGGGCTGCTTCGGGTAGACGGTCGAGCGCAGTGCGCTACTCGACCACCGCGATGATGTCGTCCATCTTGACGATAAGGTGATCCTCGCCGTCGATCTTGATGTTCGTGCCGGCGTACTTGTCGTACATCACCTTCTGGCCTTCCTTGACGGTGATGACGTCCTTGTCGTCTCCAACCGCTACGACCACGCCTTCCTGCGTCTTTTCCTGGGCCGTTTCAGGGATGTAGAGACCTCCCTTGGTCTTCTCTTCCTCTTTTTCGGTTTTGAGCAGGACGCGGTCTCCGAGTGGCTTGATCTTCATCTTCTCCTCCTGTTGATCTCGCATATTCGCAGCTTTCTGGAGTTTTACGATAACGCGGAAAATATAGTACCCACCGGGTGTGCGGTCAAGCGGAATGTGGACCTTGACGGAATGTGGACCTCGATTATGGTTCCCG
>JAWLDL010000042.1:0-10846 GCA_041686675.1 Spirochaetia bacterium
CGCTGTCGGACCTTGAGCTTGTAGATGACGACGAGTGACCCAAAACGTGGCGAGATTTGGCTGGTAAACTTTGACCCCACCGTCGGAAACGAGATACAAAAGGCACGTCCGGCGGTGGTAATCAGCGTTGACGCCCTTGCTTCTCCGGGATTGCGGATCGTCGTCCCCCTCACGGGCTACCAGGAGAAACATGGCAGCTTTCCCTGGTGCGTTCATCTCGAAAAGAACCAGAGGAACGGTCTCAGCAAAGACTCCACCGCCGACGCGTTTCAGGTTAAATCCGTCTCCACCAAGCGATTCATAGAGAAGAAAGGCGCCGTTTCGGCGGCTACCCTCACCGAGGTAACCTCTGCTCTGGCCTTGTGCGTTGATATGTAGGGACGGCTCCGGCGCCTCGAGGAGCTTCGGCAACGAACGAGTCTACCCGGGTGAACTCTTTCTACCGAGACTGGTGTCTCAGTCAAAATGGTCCGACCGGCCCCGCGGATAAGCATGTCGGTTCCTACGAGAATTTCTGCAACGGAGGAATACGACGTGCAGCTACCTAAAGAAGTGGAAGAAGAGAAGCGCGAATGGTACGATCAAGACCTCCGAGTCCTGCGCTTGTTAACCGAGAACAGAGGATGGCAACTGCAGATCAGATCAAGTCACTCATCCGCTCTCACACCAATGAGAACTCCGAGCAGTTCTACACCATTGCTCTGCAGGTCGCTGCGCATGAAGCTCGTGTTGGTCATGGGGCCCTCGCTCACGACATCAAGGCTCTTGTAGACAAGGCTCGCAAAGAGAATCGCCCGGTCATACTGCAGTTTCCCAATGAGCTCCAAGGATTCGTGCTCTCGGAAGAGCCTTCGACGCCCCGGTCGGCTCTTGTGGTTCCCCCGGCAATCGCCGACCGAGTTGATCGAATTGTTAAGGAACACCGTCAGAGGGACAAGCTCAAGAGTCACGAACAAAAGAACCCGGTACAGCCTCATTGTCTCCATTGAGACGCCGGAAATTGACAACGACATCTATGTCGCGGTCGCAACGAAGATCGGGATCACAACTCCCGTGGTAATCCCAACCGGTCAGTGATCCGCCGGGTGAGTCTCAATTCCGCCCCACCCCGTCGCTACGCTACCCAGCTCTCGCCGGACAGGACCTTTTCGATCACGTCCATGAGAATGTCTTCCGAGACTGGTTTGGACACAAATCCGTTCATGCTCGCCTCGCGATGGGCGTACACATCACTTTGATTGGAGTACGCCGTGAGAGCGACAATCGGAATCGTTACGCCTCGCTCCCTGAGTGCCTTTGTCACGTCCAATCCGGACATGCGGGGCACCCCGGTGTCCATCAGTATTCTGTCCGCGTTGGGGATCGGCGGCGCTTTTATCAGGTCTACGCCGGAGTGGTACTCCCTCATATCGTCTCGGAGTGACTGAATCGAACAAATGGAATAGCATGTTGCGCATGCTACTTCCGGCCAGTAAGAGATCTACCAGAGACGCCAGGCAGCGAGTACCATAGGTTCTGCCACCCCGGAGCTCTGACTTGGCCCCCCTGGGAGGTAACTCCCGTCCGGGTTCGAGTCCCGGTTCCGGCAAATCTGTCAGTCCACGGCACTGAAAGTGCGGCCGGCAAGGAAGTGTGGAACCGCCTGGAGGCACTGCGAACGAAAAAGGCCCGCCGACATGCGGCGGGCCTCAGGGATACTATCAGCTTTTTGCGTTAGGACTGCTTTCCGTCACTCCACTCAGCCCGCACTCCGGGGCGCGCTTTCTCCCACGCCTCGTTGATGGTTGCTTCCAGCTCGTTTTCGAACTCGACTCGGTCTTCCTCGAACTCCGCCCGAAGCTCAGCCTCCATCGTTTCGCTCCACTGCTCTCTGAGAGCGGGAAGCGCGGCTTCCCATCGCAGGTCGGCAGATGCCGATTGGTCCTCGACCGTCGCGAGCAACGCCTTGCCCTCGGTTGCCTCAGGTGAGCCAGGCTGATTCGCGAACAGTGACGTCAACGTAGCTACAGCCTCATCGTAGTCTCCGCTCGACAGTTGTGCCTTGGCGTCCTCGAGAAGCCGCCCCGCCTCGAACCTCGAGGTATCGAGGGCGCTCGAGAGCTCATCGTTCTCAGTGTTTGCGGTCCTGACGACGGTAAAGCTCATGACCGCAAAGACAAGCAGGCCCCCGACGAGAAATGCCAGAACGCGATTTATGATCAGCGTTCTTTTTTCGCTATGTTCCATGAGTGTTCTCCCTTCCGCCCCCAACCGTGGCTGACGTGACGGATATCGGTTCGTACATAAACCCGATCGATGGTGTCGTAACCTCTGGTCTATCGGATCCCAGGAAGTCGTGGGAAGAAGGATTCAACTCGCGGCTCTGTTTACAAGATACTGCTTCGCCGGGGCAAAAGATACCTTCGCGGATAGAAAGTCGTATATTCGCCTCGGAGGCCCTCATCCGGGCTCTGCGGCGAGTTCAAGCCCCCCGTCTCTCGGGCTTCCGCACTAAGCCGGAGCCTTCCAGTTGACTGCCGCCGTCGGGCAGAGTAAGGTCTGTTTCCATGCTGGGCGAAGTGTTGAGTGAGGAGACGGTTCGCTGCGATGTAGACGTTTCCGCCGCGGAGGAAGCTGTAGACGAACTGCTCGACCTTTTATGTACTACGGGTGGGGTAAAGGATCGGGAGCTCGCCAGGACCGACGTGTTCGCTAACGAACGCCGTTCGTCCACAGGCATGCAACACGGTGTAGCTATCCCGCACGCAAAGACCGAAGCGGTAGACACACTGCTCGCGGCAGCGATAGTCACCAGACGGCCGATCGACTTCGACAGCCTTGACGGGAAGCCGTCGCAGATCTTCATCATGACGCTGTCCCCGGTCGACAAAGTCGGCCCTCATTTGCGTTTCCTCGCAGAGATTGGGCGGCTACTCAAGAGCCGGCAAGCCCGGGAGCGCATTCTCCGGGCCACGTCTCGACGGGAGCTGCTCGATGCTTTTCTCGACTGACATGGTAATAGACGCTCTTCACAGAAAGACCAGCACGGACGTGATAGCGATCGCGGCGGTTATTGTTATGCCGAGCGCGAGTTGAGCGTCGGTGGCGTGGGCCCGACGCAGCGGCGGCAGAGCCGCCTTTGCGAAGCCGGCGAGCATCCGGCGAAGCATCGGCTGCGGATCGACTGCACCACGTATTCTCATTAACCATCTGCCGCTCACCACCCAGAGCCCGATGCCGAGCATTGCAGGCCATACTCCCGCAAGGACCGACGAAACCGCGTAGTAATCGTGCATCGGGGCACCGGGCACGCGATGCGGCGACAGACCGATCGCGACACTGAGCCCGGCGAGAACAACGAGCACGAAGGCGGGCACACGGCCGACCGATGGACGATTGCCGTCCACACGAGGCCGCGGTCTCAAGAATATCAGATAGATGAACTTGGAGAAGGAAAGCGCCGTCCCGACGCTTGCCACGGTCAGGAGGGTGCTCAGAAGCCCGCCGGAGGCTTTCTTCAGCAATTCCTTGCTCGCGTAGCCGCTGAACCCCGGAACTCCGGTGATCGCAAGAGCTCCCACAACGCCGCAGACGAACACAAGCGGCATGTGCCGAGCAAGTCCGCCCATTCGATCGAGATCGTCGTGACCGAAGTAGTCGATCGCTACTGCGGCCACGAGGAACAGAAGCGCTTTGTAGATAATGTGGTTTATCGCGTGGAAGATGCCGGCATCGATCCCGACCGCCGATGTCGCGCTCGTTGCGCTGCCGGCAAGCCCAACCCCGACCAACATGTATGCCACCTGGCTTATGATATGGAAGGAAAGCAGCCTCCTCGCCGAGTGCTGGGATAGCGCGAAAATGACCGCAACTACCGCGACGAGGGCACCGACGACGCTCACGATCGGCAGTGAGAACAGCGACACCGCAAGCGTGCGAGCCGCAGTGTAGACGCCGACCTTCGTCGCGAACGCCGAGAGCACAAAGCCCGCCAGCGCCCCGGCCCTGGTATACGATCCCACAAGCCAGCCATGCAGGGGCATCATCGCCGTCTTGATGAATACGCCAAGCGCCATGGCAGGCTGGGCGGCGGATGCCAGCGGGGCGACCTCGAGTGATCCTCCGGTGCCCACGTGAACGGTAATAGCTACGAAGAACAGCGCCGCAGCGCAAATCTGTCCGCCGATGTACCAGAATGATGCCCGGGCCGCCGCATCTCGGCTCCCTCCTGCCTGACCACCCGTGTCCGGAAGGGCATCCGAGACAAGCAGTCGGCGAGGCACGCTCACACGTCGGATTAGCCAGAAGGCGGAAAAGGCGAGAAGCTCCCACGAAATAAGGAGGATGATCAGATCGCGCGCCAGAAGCGACAGGACACCGGCAAGTGAGTGGAGGGCCGTCGCTCCCGCCAGTCCCAGGTCGCGCGCCGACAGCGCGAGCGACACCCCGAACCCACCGATCATGACGAACACCGTGAGCAGCGTCAGTTCGAGCCCGACCGGGACTGCTAGAGAAAACGGTATCACGCTGCGCCTCCGGTCGTCACCGCGAGAATCGCCTCCGGATCAGCGAGCACTGCGGCGGCGCCTGTCAGCATCGCTTCAATCGCCGGTCCAGCGACACCCATTGAAAACGTTCCGAGTGACAGAAGCGCAACAAGCGCAAGAGCCGCAGTGGGTGTCCGTTCTGCACCCGTTACCGGCGGCCGCTCGCCCTCCGCAAGACCCAGGTGGAGGACGCGGGCGTAGTAAAGCATGGAAATCACCGTCCCCGCCGCAATCACGACAACAGGGAAGGCGCCATAGCCGGCGAATGAGTCGAGCGCAATGCGCCACTTGCTGTAGAATCCACTCGTGGGCGGTATCCCTACCAGCGCGACCGCCGCCAGCATGAACGCGGCGAAGCCGAGCGGTTCGGCACGACCTACGCCGCGCATTCTTTCGGTAGCAGAGGCCCTCGCGCGAACGATCATCGATCTACCTGAGTAGAAGAGGGTTGACTTCATCAACGCATGAAAACAGATGTGGAGGATCGCCCCATACGCCGCGGCGGCGCCGATCGATCCACCCCGCGAAACCGCCGCGAGCGCGAGAAAAATGTAGCCCACGTGCGCTACACTCGAGAAGGCGAGAAGTCTCTTGAGGTCTCGCTGGGCGAGCGCGAGAAGATGTCCGAATAGGATGCTCGTTGCACCGAGCGCCAGTAGAACAACTCCAATGCGAGGCACGATGACAGGAACCCGGAGCGCGTGAAAAATCAGCCGGATGAGCACGTAAAGGTAGACCTTCATGCCGGCGCCGGACATGAGAGCAGCGGCGCTGCTCCCGGCCGCCTCGTAGGCGGGCGCCTGCCAGAAGTGAAACGGCACGAGTCCAAACTTGATCCCGAGCGAACCGAGGAGCAGACCTGCGACTACTCGCACCGCCTGCTCAGGTGCGCGATCGATTTCGGCGGCAATGCCGCTCAACGAGAGGACGCCGGTAGCACGATAGACAAGGACGACCGCAATCATGAACAGAAGGCCCGAGACCAACGCAAACAGAAGATACACGAAACCGGCACCTGCACCGGTCGCACTCCGTTTGTGGGCAACGAGCCCGATCGACGCCACGGTTGCGAGCTCGAGAAAGACAAACATGTTGAAAAGGTCGCCGGAGACCACGATACCGGAGAGCGCAGCGACAAGCAGCTCGACGAGGATCCACGTCGCCCCCCGGGAGGCTCGCGCGGCGGAAAAGGTGTGGAGCACGAGAACCACATGTGCGGCGCTCAGAATCAGAAGAATGACGACCGAAAGCGCATCCGCGTAGAGCATGATGCCCACAGGGGCCACCCACGCGCCCACTTCGTAGAGCATTGACCCCTCATCACCGACGTAAACAATAATCGACGTGACGAAAACGGCGTGGGCGAAAGCCGACGCGGCGACCACACACCGCAGGAGTCGTTCGCTCCAGTAGACGGCGATCGAACCCGCTACCGCGGCGGCCAGCGGCGCAATGATCACCATGATCAATATGTGCGTCACCGTCCCCTCCGGAACACCACTGCAATATTGCTCGTTCCGTGCGCACGGTGGACGATGACCGTTAGTGCGAGCGCAACCGAGAGCACGCCCGCGCCGATTACGATGGCCGTCAGCGCAAGGGCGTGTGGCAATGGATCGACGTACGTTGCAACTCCGTCAACGATGATCGGTGCCGCGGCGTCCGGACGATACGCAAGTGCGACCAGGATCATGATCAACGATGACTCCATGACACTCAGGCTGACGCAGATCTTCACCATGTCCCGCCTGCTCAGCACGCCGTAGAGGCCGATACCGAACACGATCGCGGCGGCCACGTACATGGCTTGCTGCAACATCACTCACCTCGCTCGGACTGGAAGTCGAAAAAGATGGAACCAAGCCCGGAAGCAACTTTGACACCGATGATCGCGTTGAGGACGGGTATCAATCCTCCGCTGAGGAGGCTTCCCGGAACACCACGCGGAAAACCCGCCGCTGCGTTGGCAAGGAAGCTTGTTCCCTGCAACACGCCCACGAAACCGGCCATCAGGAACCCCAGGGCGCTCAGAGACTCCGTCATGTGCAGCCTGGAAGGGTCGACCGCGGTCGCCATCGGACGGGACCCGTAGGCGACGGTGAGTAGGATAAGAAGCACGGCGAGGCTGACGCCTCCCTGAAATCCGCCACCCGGCGAGAGGTGCCCGTGAGCTACGATGTAGAGCGGAAAGAGAAGGAACAGAGCGGACAGATATCCGACGGAGCGGCGGACGAGCACACCGAGCCCCGGCTCCGTCCCTATGCGCCTGGATCCGCGGAACAGAACTCCGACACACGCGACGGAGGCAAATATCACGCTCGCCTCGCCGAGCGTGTCGAGTGACCGAAAATCAAGGAGGATCGTGGTGACAACGTTCACCGAGCCACTGGCGGCAACCGAGCCCGAGGTCATCGCACCGGCGAGCTGCGGAGCCTCCCCGCCTGTAACGGCGAACACTAACGTAAGCGTAAGGACGGCGGCGCTCGAGGCGAGCGCAATGATGGCCGCCGCTGCATGTCCCATCTTCATCTCTGCCCCCGAATACGGTCGATTGCCGTTACGAAGATCGCCGTCATAAGTCCCGCCCCTATTGCCGCCTCGGCCATCGCAACATCAACCGCGTGCATGAATGCAAAACTGACCGTTGTAAGAACACTGAAGACTGAAAGCACTACTACCGAGGTTATATACCCGCGAACCAGCACGGCGCCGAGCGCGGAGACTACGATCAGCACCAGAAGCCCGAGGAAAACGACCTCAAGACCCATTCGCCCCGTCCAGATGCTCGGCGTACTCGTCCACCACGAGGTGGCGTCGGGCGCGTTCCGACCGGTAGTTCGCCCGCGCGATCGCGTGTACGGCGATCGGATTGGTCACCAGGAGAAACAGCGCAACAAGCACCACGCGCAGCGCAAACACCAGCGACGGGGAACGCAGGCCGATACCGAGCAACAGAAGCCCTGCACCAACGGTCAGTCCCTTCGTTCCTGCGTGAAGACGTGTGTAGGCGTCGGGGAATCGGAGCATGCCCACCGTCATCGCGAAGCAGAAAAAGAGCCCGCCGGTCATCATGAACGACCCGGCCAGGTGGCGAGCTGCGTCGAGAGTCATCGCTCGTTCCTCCGTTCCATGAAACGTGCGATGATCAGCGTATCGGCGAACAGAAGCAGCGCGTAGACAAAGGCGATGTCCAGGTAGACTACGCGCTCGGTAAGGAGTCCGATCAGCGCCAGGACGATGGTCATCATCACGCCGATCGCGTCGGCGGCGGCCATCCTGTCGAGCAGAGACGGACCGCGGAGCACGCGAACGAGGCAGAATCCGGACAATCCTATGAGAATACCCATCCCCGTCACGATCATACGTCAAGCCTCTCAAGCCACGAACGAAGACCGCTGGTCACCCGTTTGTCGAACGTTTCCTCTCCGTACCCCGTCACATCGATCCAATGCACGTAGAGCGCGTCCCCGTCCTCGTCGTAGTCGATCGTCAGAGTTCCGGGAGTGAGTGTCAGCAGGTTCGCAAAAAGCGCCGTTCCGGTAATACTTCGCATACCGCCGCGGACCCGCACGATTCCCGGCCAGAAATCCATATTCGGCCTGAGGGCATAGAACGCCATCACGACCCCTGAGACAAATACCTTCCAGAGAAATACCGGGCCGAGCGCCAGTCCGGCGACGAGTCTGGCCATACGCCGTGAGAACGACCGCGGCTCATCAGGTGCCTCCCGGACACGCTCGCGGCGTCCGAGCCACCGCTCCCCGGCGATGGGGTCACGAAACGCAAGGACCGAAACGATTGCCACCGCGACACCGACCGCAAGGGTGAATGGTGTCGTGGTGCCGGAGAGAACCACCCAGATGCCGAAGAGCACGAATACGGATACGAGGAGCTTCAGCATGAACGGAATCGTAGCCGATGCGCCAAGCGCGTGCAATAGCGCACTGAGCGCCTCTGTATACAGAGACGCCTACAGTCCCAGCTTCTTCGACAACTCCCGCGTGAACCGCTCCACCTCGGGACCGACCGTGTCGAAGATCTCCTGGTATTTGTAGAAGTCGAGCATTTCCACATTCGGCAGCTTCAGCCTGAAGTACAGGTCAACCGGATCGTAGCGGAGTTTGTACTCGGTGTTGCTGTCGGTGAGAATGCGAAAGGTGTTGAGGATCATGACGAGGGTGCGCGGCAGATCTGTGCGATCGGGATCCTTCGCGCGGTTCGACACGTCGAGGCCGATGATGAAATCACATTCATCGCGCAGAAGCTCGTAGGGGAGCGTGTTCTTTATGGAGCCGTCGACGAGAACGCGACCGTCGAGCACCACGGGCTCGAATACAGCCGGCACGGCCGTACTTGCCTGGATGGCGTCGACGAGAGAGCCTGACTCGAAGACGACCTGCTCGCGACGCCAGTAATCGGTGGCGACCACCTTGAGCGGTATGCGCGTCTGGTCGAAGCGCTCCACCGGAAGCGTGCTCTCGAGAAACTTCCGCACGCTCTTGCCGCTGATGAGCCCACGCCCGTGCCAGTTGATGCGAAACACCTCGTGCAGATGTCCGGGACGGAAGGAATCGAGCACACCGGCGAGCTCGGTCGGTCCAAGCCCGGCCGCGTAGAGCCCTCCGATGGCCGCCCCGATACTCGATCCCGAAATGGCGGCGATATCCACATCGAGCTCCTCGAGGGCCTGCAGAAACGGGATGTAGGCAACCCCTTTGGCTCCGCCGCCGGCAAGGCTCAGACCGACGCGCGGCTTGCGCCCGAATAATCGCTTCAGTTTCACTTCGAGCTCCATTTCGCGTCACATGTGAAAGATGCGCTCGAGCGAGGTGTGCCGCAAGCGCAGCCTTCTGTGAACGAGAAGCACCACCAGGGCGAGAGACACCGCGCAGGCAAGCACCACGACCGACCAGCTCACCTGCACAGGTACGCCGTGGTAGAGCCCGAGAATGAGCTCAACGCCCAGCGAGCCGAGCCCACCGCCGACGAGCACCATGGCGACCACCGGCAGGGTCGACACCCCCCGCCGTCGTCCGATCCACACGAGCAATCCCGACAGGAGGGACCCGAGCAACACGAGCGGCAACGCCGGCATCACAAACCACGCAGCGCCCCCGGTCAGCAGATCGAGAACCAGGAGAAATGCCAGCGTGGCGGCCGTCAGGACCACCCCGAGGAGAACTCCGCGCCGACCGAGAGCCACTATGGCCACGGAGACGATCCACAGGTAGGCAATCGTCGCAAGCGGAATCTGCGCCCAGCTCAATGCGAAGCCAAAGGCGAAGTCCGCCGCAAATACGACAATCGCGCCGACCGCAGCGAGAAGGCTCAGAACCTCGAGCAGCCAGAATCGCGGCCGGGCGTCGAGGGGTGCGCGTCGGCTGCCGGTCGCGGCGCCCCCCTCGACCCCCTCGCCCCCCTCTCGGCCCTGGTCACCGTCGAGGGGCGTCAGGCACAGGGGACAACGTGAGTTCTCGTCCTCCACGAGGACGCCGCAGTGTGGACAGGTTTTCATATGCCGGCCTCCGTAACGGTCGTGCGTATGCCGTGGTCGACGAGGGTGCGAAAGAATATCCGCTCGAGGTCGCGGCGCTCTATCACGCTTCCGAATGTCATGTAGAGCTCGTCGGAGAGACTTACCACGGCGAGGTTCTTCTTCAGCATCGGATTGGGCCCCAGCACGAATCCCGCACCCTGCACGTGCTCCTCCATCTCGGCCGGCATCCTCATGGGACCGAGGTTGGAGATGACGCCGGAATAGAGGTTATCGCCGTAGCGGTCGTGCAGGAAGGCGAGATACCAGTCCTTTATGAACAGCGGAATGGCACGCACGATGGGGTTCTGCTCGCCGGCGACGTTTCGCGAGATCTGGCGACTGAGCTGCTTCTCCTCGATCTGGCTGCGCATCGCATGGTGCACAGCCCGGACAATCTCGTCGAAGTCGTACTCTCCGAGCTCTAAATCGATTTCCGGCATGACGAAGAGCGAGAAGTTTCGCATGGTCTCCGAGGGAAAGAACCGTCGCAGGTTCACCGGCACCTGGACCCTGATGACGCTCCGGCGCGGCTTGATACGCGAGCTCCGCTGCCTGGCATGGACCTCCGCGACGGCGGACATGTACACCGCGGTCAGGTACTCGGTAATGCTCGCCCCGCGCTCTTTTGCCGCGGCCTTGACCGCGGCGACGGGAGCAGAACCGGTAATGCTGCGGTACCGGCGCCACGCGCGAATACCGGGCAGATGATACGCGGGCGAGAGGGACTCAGGGCCGGGAAGGCCCCGGCGATAGTGGGCCTTGTAGGCGTCTTCGAACTCGCCCT
>JAWLDL010000043.1:0-10784 GCA_041686675.1 Spirochaetia bacterium
GCGGATAACGTCGGCGACAATGTCGGCGATGTTGCCGGTATGGGTGCGGACCTCTTCGAGTCCTACGTGGGAAGCCTCGTCGGGGCGATGATTCTCGGCGTGTCGGTAGCCGGAAGCGAGGTAACGCGCATCAAGCTCGCCGCGCTCCCGCTGATCCTCGCCGCTATCGGCGTGGCGGCCTCGGTGATCGGTATCGGGTTCGTCCGCGCGAAGCCGGGGCGCTCGCCGCAGTACGCGTTGAACCTCGGGACCTTCGGTGCGTCCCTCATCGCGGCCGTCGGTGCCTTCGCGGCCATCATGCTGCTGCTCGGCGATACGAGCTTCGGCGGAGGCTCCGGAGCGATTCAAGTCTTCGTGGCGCTGGTGCTCGGCCTCGCGGCGGGGCTTGCCATCGGAATCCTCACCGAGCAGTTCACCGGCACCGGTACCCGTCCGGTCAGAGCCATCGTGCAGGCGAGCTTCACCGGGCCGGCGACGACACTCATCACGGGCATGGGGATGGGGATGCTCTCGGCCTTTCCGCCCATCATCGTGATAGGAGCCGCGATTCTCGGTGCCGCTGCGCTCGCGGGCCTCTACGGTGTGGCCGTCGCGGCCCTCGGTATGCTCATCACCCTCGGTATTCAGCTCGCGGTGGACGCCTACGGGCCGATAGCGGATAACGCCGGCGGTCTCGCCGAGATGGCGGAGTTCCCGCGGGGGGTGCGCGAGATCACCGATGAGCTCGATGCGGTGGGGAACACCACCGCGGCAATCGGGAAGGGCTTTGCCATAGGCTCGGCCGCGTTGACAGCCATCATCCTGTTCTCCGCGTTTCAGAAGACGGTAGGTGTCGAGGTCATCAACCTCACCGATACCGACGTGCTCGTCGGCATCCTCCTCGGCGCGGTCATTCCCTATCTGTTCTCCTCGATGGCCATGAACGCCATCGGAACCGCCGCCTTCGCCATGATAGAGGAGGTGCGCCGGCAGTTCCGCGAGCGTCCGGGGATTCTCGAGAACACCGAAAAGCCCGATTACGCTCGCTGTGTCGACATCTCCACCAGTTCCGCGTTGAAGAAAATGATGCTTCCGGGTATCGTGGCAGCCGCAACGCCGCTGCTCGTCGGCTTCATTGGCGGAATCGGGATGCTGACAGGAGTCCTGGCCGGGGTGACGGCGTCCGGCGTGGTTCTGGCGATCTTCATGTCGAACTCCGGCGGTGCCTGGGACAATGCGAAGAAGATGATAGAAGGCGGTGAGGGCGGCGGCAAGGGCTCGGAGTCCCATCACGCGGCGATTGTCGGAGACACAGTCGGCGATCCGTTCAAGGATACCGCCGGTCCTTCGCTCAACATTCTTATCAAGCTGATGGCGGTGGTTTCCCTCGTCATTGCGCCGATCCTGAGAAACTACTGGGGTGGTTAGAGATGGAATATAGCAACCGACTCTATGTTGTTCTGTACCCGAATGTTGCGCTCATCGGTTCGCAACTCGGCCCTGAGGACTTCGCAAAGCACTACAGCATCGGCCCGACCCGCTACTACTTCGGGAAGGTGATCTTCGGCGAAATCGATCCGGAGTTTCGCCACCCCTTCTTTGACATCGAAAGCGTGCTACCGGAGCTCAAGCCGCATGAGGACGGACAGCCGAAGGCTACGAAGTTCATCTCGAGCTACCGGGTCCTCGAGCACATCGACCTCGACGCCGTACGAATGCTCTATCTCGCCACCCACGAGGGCTACGTCCAACCCCTCGCCCCGGCGCCATATGAGACTCCCGAAGAGGCGGGAACGGTGCGGATCTTCGCCGAGATCGCCCCGATTCGGATGATGGTGCTCGCCGATTACGATTTCGAGGAGTTTGCGGGGCACGTCACCGACCCCAAGTACCGCAAAGGGGCGCCGACGATGTTCTATACGCAGCTCGACGTGGACATCGAGAACTTCATCCGCGAGCTCGACGATAATCCGTTTCTGCAGTCGCCGGTGCTGAGTATTCACCCGTCGTCCCTGCGGGACGCGTTCTTCGAGCTCAAGAAGTACCCCGACAAGCACACCAAGGGGCTCAGCGTCGACAGCTCCATGGACGCCATTTCCTACAAGCAGATCCGAAACGGGTTCATGTTTGCCTCCCACGGCAAGACGCGATTTTTCCCCATGCCTACGCTGCGCGAGCTCGAGGATAACAACTATCGCTTCTGGAAGAGCTTGTAGGAGAATCGGGCCGGTACTACAATCGGAGGTCGACGGTCGCCGGCGCGCGTTGCCCCGCCGGCGCGCGCGGTGGCGCCGCCGAAATCGGTTAGTGAGCCGACACCCATGAACAGGTTTCTCCAATCCGGGCGGTTTCTGCTCTTCTCCTATTTCGGCGTCGTCATTCTCGTCGGCACGGTGTTGCTGTCGCTTCCGGTTGCGTGGCCCGGGCCGGGACGAGTTGCGGTGCTCGACGCCCTCTTCACTTCGGTCTCGGCCGCCTGCGTGACCGGGCTCATCACGGTGAACACCGCCAATTTCAGCCTCTTCGGGAAGCTCGTGATTCTCGCCGTCATTGAGGCGGGCGGCCTTGGCATCATCGCGTTCTCCACTCTCTACCTGTGGCGGCCGGGCGCGCGCATCTCGCTGCGCAATCGGCAACTCATCCGGGACTTCTCCCTCGAGACGGTTGAGTTCAAGCCGCGTCGTATCCTGCGGGGCATACTCCTGTGGACATTCGGGGTGCAGATCGTAGGGGCGGTCTTTCTCTACGCGGGGTTCAGCCGCGCCGGCCTCGAGACGCCGTTTCTGACGTCGGTGTTTCACGCGGTCTCCGCGTTCTGCAACGCCGGGTTCTCCCTCTTCCCCGACAGCCTCGAGCGCTTCGGTGGAGCGCCGGTGGTAACCGGAAGCGTGGGGGTGCTCATCATCTTCGGCGGCGTCGGGTTCGTGGTGCTCGAGGACGTGAGAAAGCGCGTGCTCGGCCGGCGCATGCGCCTTACCCTGCACTCGCGTGTGGTGCTCGCCGCGACGGCGGTCTTCATCCTGCTCGGCACCCTCGGCTACCTCTGGCTGCTGCCGGGGGACGCGGGCGCGGCGTCGAGCGTGGCTCCGGACGCCTCCGGGGCCGCCGCAGGCGCCGAGGCCCGCCTCTCGGCGGCGCTCTTTCAGAGTGTCACCACCCGGACCGCCGGCTTCAATACCATTCCCCAGGGCGATATGCCGCTGCCCGCGCAGTTTCTGACCCTGATGCTGATGCTCATCGGCGGCGCGCCCGGCTCCACCGCCGGCGGGCTGAAAGTCACGACGGTGGTTCTCGTACTCACTGCGGCGCTGACGGGAACCGACAGGCAGGGCGAGCTGCAGCTCGGCAGGCGCCGGGTTGCCCCCAACACCGTGCGAAACGCATTCGCCTTTGCCGTCAAAGGGACGCTGCTGCTCGGCGTGGCGATTTTTGCGCTGCTATTGGCACAGAAGGTGACCCCCGGTGGTCAATGGGCCTTCACGGATGTGGTGTTCGAGGCGTTTTCTGCGTTCGGGACAGTCGGGCTGTCCACGGGCCTCACGCCCGATCTCACGGCGGCGGGGAAAGTGGTGATCATCGCCACCATGATTGCGGGGCGGCTCGGGCTCATCTCGCTGGTCATGCCGGTGAACCGGCGGGAGAAACAGCACGCTATCGAATATCCACGCGGCCGCGTCCTGCTCGGATAGACACCCGAAGGAGAGAGAGGATGAAGCAGTTTGCAGTAATAGGACTGGGTGTGTTCGGCACACGGGTTCTCGAAGAGCTTCTTACGCATGAGGCTGAGGTGCTCATCATCGACCGGGATGAGGAGGTCGTCCAGCAGTTCGAGGATCGTGTATCTTCGGCCTACGTTGCCAACGGCATCCGGCAGGACACCATAGAGAGCATCGTACCGCAAACGGTGGACGCGGCCATCATAGATCTGGGGAAGAACATAGAGGCATCCATACTGGTCAGCAACTACCTCTCCAAGATGGGCGTGCGAAAAATCATCGCCAAGGCCGAAACCGAGCAGCACGGGGAGATTCTCTCCATTGCGGGCGCAACCGATGTCATTTATCCCAACCGCGAGGCCGCACTCAGACTGGTCCTTCCGCTCGTCTCGGCATCCATGTTGAACTACTTCCCGATCGGCAAGAACCTCGTCATTGCGGAGCTCGAGTTACCCGAGGAGTTCGCGGGGAAGTCTATCGTCGAGGCCGATCTGCGCAAGAACCACGGTGTGAACGTGATTGCGGTACGCAGCCGCGGACATGACGACTATAGCTTCGTCTCTCCCGTGTATCAGATCGAGGCGGGCGATGTGTTTCTGGCCGCGGGCAGGGAAGAGGACGTTGCCTCTCTGCCGGGCAGCGCCGGGGCCGGCGGCGCGGGGAAACGGCGGCGGAATCTGCTGGGTCGGTTCTTCAACCGTGATCGCGAGGAGTAGGCGGACCCGCGGCGTGACCGGCGCGCGGTCGTCTTCTCTACCAGTCGCGCACCGGCACGCCGAGCAGCATCCGAAGATCCACGAACTGGCCGATGTGATAGGAGTTGTGATCGGCGAGGGTGAGGGCCTCGTGGAAGAGGTTGTGCCCGGCTCCATGGGGAAAGGGCTCGAAGAGGTCCTGATCGGGCTCGGCGACCAGCCGGCGCATCCACATCAGGTCCACCTCGAAGCGTCGCACGGTTTCCCTCCATGCAGCCGCATCGGGAGGTCCGTCCGAGTCGGGCCAGAACCCGCTGGGGTAGGAGGGGGAGTTGTGATCGGCGTTGCGCACGAAGTCGACGATGTCCCACTGCACGAGCTGAGTGTGATAGAGGAGCTGCCAGGCCGTGTGTGCAAGTTGCTCCACCCGCTTTCCCGCGAGATTCACGGGGAAGTCCGCGACAGCTTCCTGAAATGAAATGTGTGCGCCGTGTCCGCCGAGAAGTGAATCGAGGCGGTCTCTCAGTCCGAAGCTGTCCATAGATGGCCCTCCTCCGCCGTCGCGGCCGGCCGGTCTTCTACCGCGGGCCCTGTCCCATCGTCAGCATCCGCACGGTCCCCTGAAGCTCTTCGATCTTCTTCTTCTGCGCCGCGATGATGGCGAGGAAGTCCTCCGGCGACACGCCCGCCCGCTGCCTGGCGTCTTCCATGCCGTCGACCTCGGTGAAGTCGTTACGGGCCTCTATGGAGGCAAGCTCGAAGGAATCCTCGTACTCCTGCAGGTCGAGCGGCATGACGGGATACTGCGGAGACTGGAGGATCTTCTGTGCGATCCGGTCGATCTCCCGGGAAACCAGCGAATCCTCCCGATCGACAACGACCGGCTTCAGGCCCTTGAGGGCGGCCGCAACCGCTTTGTCCTGATAGACGAACCCGAGGCAGCCGATGCCTACGCCGAGGTTCTTGCCGACAAGATCGCGCAGACTATAGCCGATCTCGAGATCCTCCGGAGACTCGCCCATATTGAGGACGAGGTGCGGAAGCAGGACATCGACCTGCGCGCGCGCCTCGGCTCCCGCCTTGCCGGAGATCTTCTCGATCTTTTCGAGGATCTGACTGATGGTCGGCGTGGCGCCCGGCGTTTTGTCCTTGACCACGTCCTTGAGATAATTCACGACTTTCTTGGGCGAGTTGAGGTTGCGTTGCAGCTGTCGGAAGACCGCGTTCTTGAGGAAGTTGTAGGCGTTGAGGATAGCCGGCGTCTGGGGTGTACTGACGACAATGCCCGCGTTCGCGATGAGAAAGAAGTCCACCACGTTGAGGCCCGTACCCGAGCCGAGATCGAGGATGATGAAGTCCGCATCGATCTTCTCGATCCTGGAGATGAGCCCCTTTCGCTGGGAATGCATCAGGTTCGCCGTTCCCGAGACCAGCACATCACCGGCGACGAACTTGAGGTTTGTGTAGGGGGTGTCGGAGAGCAGGGAGTTGAAGTCGAGCGACTTGTCCGAAACGTAATTCCCGATACCGGACTGGCGGTTCTTGAGCCCGAGATAGGTGTGCAGATTCGAGCCGCCGAGATCGAGGTCGATGAGGACCGTTCGTCTTCCGTATGCCGCCAGCATGATGCCCAGGTTGGCACTCAGGATCGACTTCCCCACGCCGCCCTTGCCGCTGGCAATGGGGATGACCTTTCGAAGCTGGTTTTGGTTGATGATCATCCGCTGCGCCTCGCTCGCATGCTCTTACCGCCCATTATATAGGATTCTTCAAAGAATGTAACAGGAGGTGTACGTTATGCGGTCAGGGGCCGATACTATGGACAACGTGTGTCATTTACTCTTTCTATTTGGCGAGGAAACAGCTATAGTATTCGGCGGAGCGCATAATGGAGGACTTTGATCTGCATCCGGCACGCCGGGTATTTCACCTCGACGACGAATGTTATGTCCTGTACCTCGGACGTGACACCGACGACTACAAGCCCTTTCTGCGCGTCGGTACCGCCCACGACCTTCCCGCAGAGCTCAGACCTCTCGTCTATTCCGTCGTTGTGACGGATCTTCTGCCGGGTAGCCCGTTGCTCGAGCAGGCGAACGTGCCGCCAGGCTACGGTGAGGAGTTCCGCTACATCGGCGATCCGGACACCGTTGAGCGCTTCAAGCGGTACCTCCATCATACCGAGGTTCCCACTGTGGGCTACGACGAGGCGCACGAAGAGCTCGAAGAGCAGGGCGCCTATGCCTATTTCTACGATGACGGCAACCTCAGGCTGAAGTTCGACAAGACCGAAATCTTCAATCTCAAACGCCGTGAGGACCAGGACGCCCACTACACCGAACGGGCCCGCCGCGTGAAGAAGCTCTTTCTCAAGAGCCGCACGAAGTACGCAACGCGCGTGCTCAACGACGCCGGTTTCTTCATCTCCGAAGGGAAGCCCTACCTCTTCAGCCGTGGGCGTATCGCCGCGCTCGGCACCGACGAGTCCTACTTCGCCTCCCTTGCCGCAAGTGGCATCGATCCCGATCGGGTGGCCGCCGTGCTCGTCTCCGAGCCCGACGAAGGGCTCGTACGCCTGATGAAGCGCATCCGCGGTACCGCGCAGCTGCGCATCCTCAGCGACCATCCCGAGAACGTGCGCCCGATCTCCGAGCTCTTTGCCGGCGACGGAAAGCTCTCGCTCAAATACGAGATCGCACGGCTCACGAACGAGAAGTTCGTGCAGCTTCTCGACTTTCGTATCAAGCTCGACGGCGGCGGTTACGGCGTGGAGCGGAGCGACTCGTCCGTGCTTCTCCATTTCGGAGGGGGAGCCGGGAAAGCCGGAAAGGCCCCAAAGAAGCGGGGAGATGGTCTCACGGTGGATGCCGCCGAGCGCAGGTGGTCGTTCTCGGGAGCGGGAGCGTCGGCGGACGGTCCGGTTCTCGAGGGTACGCTGTACCGGCTTCAGGAAGGGGATGCCCCGGCAGTCGAGCGCCTCTTATCCGACTACCTTCCCGCCGCCACGGCAGGATCCAGGTCCGACGCCCTCGATCGAGCCGAGGATGCCGCGGCCGCAGCGATCTCCGAGTTCTTCCGCCTCGCGAGCAGCGGCTCCGACACGCAGGCGGCCGTCAGGAACGTCCGCTCGACCCTCGACTCGGTCGATGAGAACATCTCACCCCTGTTCTGGGTGTACCTGGAGAACGCGCGTTCCGTTGCAACGCTCCAGGCCGCCAGGGACGAGGGGCGCGCGCGCAGCTATCAGCAGTTCCTCTCGGCTCTGCTGAAGCCCCAGAAGCCACCGGAGTCGGTGCGGTTGCTCCCGGTGGTTGCGGAGCTCTACGCAGCCGAGCCCTCCGGGCGAGGGGCCGCGGCAGGCGACGGTATGGCCGTGCTCTACCGCCTCACTGAGACGGTTACGGCGGACAGCCTCGGATTCGCGGAGGAGCTCACCGACCGGTATCGGGAGACGGTCGCACCCACGGATCCCGTCGTATTCGAAGAGGAGCGTGAGCGCCTCTACGATCTGCTTGCGGGACTCGACGTCGTAAAGGCGCGGATTCCGAAACGAGAGCGCACCGAGGAGCGCGAGCGCGAGGAAGCCGAACGTCAGGCCCGTGAGAAAAGCGGACAGACTGCCGCACAGGCCGAGCGGGGCGCGGGCCGAGGCGATCACGGCGGTGAGTCCGGCCGCTCGCGGAAGTCCCGGCGCGCGCGGCGACGGCGAACAGTCGTGGGGGTTGCCGCCGCGCTCCTCATACTGCTGCTTGCAGGCCTCGGCTATCTGCTGCTCGGCCCCGGTGGGCCAGGTGGGCCCGGAGGCGAGCCGATTGCAGCAGCGGACGGTGACGATGCCGGTGAAGGGGGAGCCGCCGCCGGCGAGAGCGGCGACGGTGAGGGCCCCGCCGGCGAGGACGACGGCGATGACGTGCCCGGCGCGAGCGAGGGCGATTCCGGCGAGGACGGCGATACCGCCGCACCCGGTAGCGGAATCCCCGGGCTCGAGCCGCGCGAGTCGGTCGGCGGCATTGTCATTACTATTCTTGACATCATCGAGATGGCGAATAGAATTGCAGGAGAAAACGGGTACCGGCCGATGGGTGCGCCCGAGGAAGCCGGCCCTGATCCCGACTGGATCTTCCCCGGGAACGTCTTCACGTTGCCCGACGGAACGACGCGCACAGTGGTCGAGGGAGACACGATCTGGGGCATTGCTGCGGATTTCATCGAGAAAGAGCTGGCAGTGCGCTACGAACGGTACCTCGACATCATGACCAGCTACGAAGACGGTGATGCCGACAGGCAGGAGGTCATCGATCAGCTCGTCTCTCTCCGCGACTCCACACACGCCGAAAACTTCGAAACCCTTGTACAACGGTCCATCGAGGAGGTGCGAGCAGGAGAGTAGGGCGAATGCGAATATTCCGCGGCGGAAATTGCGAGCCATGTAAGATGTGCTATAATTTCTGTACGGACGGCGAACCACAAGACTTTCACAGAGCAAAGGAGTGTTAGTATGCCAGGTCTTCCCAAGAGTCCAAATGTTTTTCACCCAACGAAGCCTTCGGCGGTTGGATCGAGAAACAGCCTCGCACAAGAGGGACGGTCACAGAAGGACGAGTATAAGCAGCTCATCGAAGAAGAGACCGAGAGTGTTCTGAATGATATTTCGGTGAAGCTCCCGAATGAAGTACTCGAGCAGCTCGATGTCATGGGTGGCATCAAGGAGAAGCTCTACAACTACTTCAACCAGAACTTCCAGAACATGTTCAACCGCTACATCACCACTTCGGAAGACGAGATGGTGAAGAAGGTGCGGAACTATGTCGACCGGGAGGAGAACAAGGTCCTCGCCCGGTACACGCCGAAAGAGATCACCGACATCCTCGATGAAATCGGCGGCGCGGACAAGTTCAACACCGGTGAGATCGAGAAGTCGATCGTGAACATGTACGGGCACCTGCAGGGTCACCTGCAGCGCGGTCTCAACGACCTCGAGAACGACACCAACAGTCTGCTCCGGCAGAAGACCGATGTCGGTGCGTTCATCCGCGGTGAGAACGCCTACTCCATCGTCAAGTGTGCCTTCAAGGACAACACCAACAAGCCCAAGACGGTTACCGACGTCAAGCTCTCGGTGAACATCCTCGACTCCGAGCTCATCAGCCCGATCTTCCAGTATCAGGCGACGGTCGAGTACCTCATCAAGGACCAGATTTCGCGAACCATCACCAACCTGATCGACCGCGAGATCGAGCGGTTCCAGGACGAGCTCGTCGACGAAGGCAAGGAAGAGCTTTCCGACTCGGAGATCATCTTCGAGAAGATCAAGCGGGTCCCGAACTACACCGACGACGACACCGAGGATGAGGGCTCCAACCGCTACCGGTTCATGGCCAAGAACCTCATCGAGAAGATCGAAGGTCTCCGTGCCGAGATCGACCCGAAAGAGTTCGATCCGCTGAACATCCGCGAGAACATCAAGAAGATCATCGACATGGAGAACATCCGAAACCGCGGTTTCAACACGGCGATCAACTCGCTGACCTCCATCCTCGATACTTCCAAGATGGGCTATCAGTACATCGAGAACCTCAAGAACGCCCGCGAGCTCGTCATCCGCGAGTACGAGGACACGGTTACCAACCGGCTCCCCGATGAGCGCTATCAGATGAGGCTCAAGTACTACGACGCCGAACAGCTCATCAAGGAGCAGCAGGCGTACGACCAGCAGATGGAGGCCTTCAAGGTGGAGATCTCACATCTCTACGACGTAGCCGAGGCTGTCTACCAGAGCGGCAAATCGAGCATGAAGGTCGATGATTTCGACGACCTCGCCAAGCGCGTGCGTGGCCGGGTTCGCCGGGTCCGCGAGGAGCGCAACGAGCCGCTCTACGAGGACGTGCAGAAGACCTGGAACGAGATCGTACGGATCAAGGCGGAGGAAACCGACGTAGAGAAGCTGAACCGCACCTACCTCTACGAGAAGAACCTCCTGAAGAAGATGCTCGGTCGCTCTCAGGATCGCATCCAGGAGACCTTCGGTTTTCAGAATCCGAAGTCGCGTGTCGTGCTCGACAAGCGGGCCGACTTCCTCGAGAAGCAGTTCGAGGATTACGACTATCTCATCAATCCGTATCACATCCAGCCGGGTCTGCTGCTTGACGTGGATATCACCAGCATCAAGCGCAAGAAGTTTACCCTCAACGGCATGGCGAACGTGCTCAACGAGTTCCTCCATGGAATCTCGAAGGGCTTCCAGGACGCTGCATTTGCTTCGTTCAAGCGCCGACGCTCCACCGTGCGTGAGGATCTCGATCAGAGCTTCTCGCAGGAAGGCATGGGTGAGGCCCGCAAGCAGAGCCTCTCGGAGTCTTACTACGATCAGGGTGAGCAGTCGAGTGATGCCAAC
>JAWLDL010000044.1:0-10753 GCA_041686675.1 Spirochaetia bacterium
ACGATCTCGTACTCGCTCTCCGACTTGTAGTAGGAGCCGAGCCGTTCCTCGGCGAGAACATAGTGCTCATCACCGTCTTTCACCACGACGTAGGTTACCTCAGGGCCGAAGGTGATGCCGAGGTTCGACGGCAGCGTCCACGGCGTGGTGGTCCATGCGAGGAGATACGTGTTTTCCGGGAACTCCACCGGCTGCTCGGCGTCTTCGCGCACCTTGAACTTGATGGTGATGGCCGGGTCGGTGACTTCCCAGTAGCCGCCGAGGTTCACCTCGAAATTGGACAGCGGCGTGGCAAGCCCCGGACTGTAGGGGAGGATGTAGTAGCCCTCGTAGACCAGGCCTTCGTCCCACAGCTGCTTGAAGACCCACCAGATCGACTCCATGAAGCCGGGGTCCATGGTCTTGTAGTCATTGTCGAAGTCGACCCAGCGACCCATGCGGGTGACGATCTCCCGCCACTGGGATGTGTAACGCAGCACGATCGAGCGACAGGCCTCGTTGAACTTCCCGACGCCGTATTCCTCGATCTCCGCGCGCCCGGAGATGCCGAGCTCTTTCTCCATCTCGTACTCGACCGGCAGGCCGTGGCAGTCCCAGCCGAACCGACGATCGACGTACTTGCCCTTCATCGCCTGGTAGCGAGGAATGATGTCCTTGATGGTACCCGGAACGAAATGTCCGAAATGGGGAAGCCCCGTGGCAAACGGCGGTCCGTCGTAGAAGACGAACTCCTCGTTCCCCTTTCGGTTCTCGATAGAGCGCTTGAAAACATCGTTGTCTTCCCAGAAACCGAGAACGCTCTCTTCGAGATCGGGGAAACTCACCTTCGGGTCAACAGGTTCGTACAAAACAACCTCCCATCATGGAGTAATGGTGCCGCGACACCGGGCTTCGCGGTCTCTGCGCGTGAGATCGAAACTGAGTGTAGGGAACGGGTACCGGCGCTGTCAAGCCGAGCCGCTCGCCCCTACTTCGATCTCCGCGCCGCGACCCGATGAATCGGGGCGGCGATAATAATCGGGATGAGAATGAGCTGGGGCGATGCACCAGGAGCGTGAGCCAGGGCCGGAAGCACTGCAGCGAGTGCTACCAGCCCTGCCTCGGTTGCGTATGCGGCAATGCCCTGAAATCCGACCAGGGGCGGCCGGAGCATAAAATCCCCGGCCGGGCTCGACGCGCTCATGGTGTCGAAGAGTATAGCACTCCGCGTGAGTCTTCGGCTACTGCTCCCGCGCAATAGATCTGCAGGTCAGTGCGCGCTACGCCCCGCTCATGAGCTCGTCCATGAAGACATGGAGCTGATCCGCCGTCAGCCGCCCGCCGTAGCTCGAGAGCGACATTCCCGCCGCGAGATTGGCAAGCTCGCAGGCGCGCTTGTCCGACATGCTCCGAAGCCGGGCCGCGAGGAAGGCGGCGGCAAATACATCGCCGGCACCGGTCGTGTCGATGATCGCGGCGCCGGGAGCCAGGGCGGCGGCGCCACTCACGTCGCGGCCACGTGAAACGACCTTCCCGGCCGCAGCCGCCTGCGCGGTCTCCACTCCCCCGCAGTGCACGGCGGCGCCCCGCTCACCCCGTTTTTCGACCACGACCCCGGCGGATGCGGAAAACCGTTCTACGCCGCCGGCCGCCGCCACCTCCGCCTCGGTGCCGAACACGAGCGGCCGCATACCGCCATCCGGCACCTGTGCCGCGGCCGCCCCAACCACAGCCGCCGCAGCCGGGGTGACGCCCGGATGGCCGAGGTCCACAATAAGAGTTGCCCCCGCCTGCACCGCGTAGTCGACCGAGCTTGCGGCAAGACCCGCGCGAGGGGCGAGAAACCCCTCGAAAATGACGACATCCGGATCGCGGGGCGCGGTGTCGCTCAAGTCCTCGAGCTCGAGTGCGGCACCAGGCGAAACAATAACCGTGTTCTCGCCTGTGTCGTGCATCAGGGTTACACAGGTGCCCGTCGGCTCCCTGCGGGCCGACGCAAGGCAATCGGCGATTCCGGCCTCCGAAAGCGCTCGCCGATAGCCGATGCCGCGCTCGTCGTCTCCCACAGCACCCGTGAGGTAGGTCTCATGTCCGAGCGCGGCAAGCAGCGCCAGTGTGTTCCGCGCACCGCCCCCGGCGACCCACCGGACCTCGGTTACTCCGGACAGAATCTCCTTCATCTCCCGCGCGGAGAGGTGATTCACAGAGCCACGACCGAATCGCCCGACCACCTCCATATTGGAGGAGGCCGGCGCGAACACGTCCCAGAGAGGATTGCCGATACCAACGATGCGCGCCACGGTCAGAGCCTCCCGATCCGCACGTGCCCCTCGGCCGCGTAGGCTGCGATGCTCTCGTCGGCGGTCATGAGCGTCGCATGGGACAGACGGGCGGCTGCAACGATCAGCCGGTCGGCGCCGTCTCCTGTGAAATCTCCGGGAAGCGTCGTCGCCTCGGCGGCGAGAGGTCCGTCAATGGGAACGAGTCTCAGCCCCGGCGTCTCGAGGCTCTCGGCGATCCAGTCGCGAACGGGAATCGAGGGGACGATGCGACCCCGTTGTGCGTAGGCGGCGATCTCGAATAGAGAGATCGAGCACAGAAGCAGGGCCCCGGTCTCCGATGCTCGTTCGATATTGGTGAGGAAGTCGGATTGCCGGATTTCAGGGTTGCCGTTCATCAACCAGAGGAAGGCGTGGGTGTCCAGGAGAACGCGCTCACCCGGAATCGAAGCCTCCCGGGAACTCGCCGGTCGGGGCAATGAGGTCCCCGCCGACGGTCAGAAGCCCGCGCATACGGCCGAACACGGGCGCCGGCTTCTCTCCGTGCAGAGAAACCATCTGAGCCACAGGACGACCATGCTTGGTCACCACGATCCGCTCGTGTGTGTCCCGAACATGGTCCATGAGCTTGAGGCATTGCGCCTTAAACTGTCCCGCGGCGATTTCCATTCAGCAGCCTCCCAGTTCACCCACTGCTCAATGTTCTGTCTATGGTCATATTACTATGGTCATAAAATTCCTGCAAGGGTTTTCTTTAATTTCACGTAGTTTTTTTCTCCCTCTATCGCCGACGTGCTCCCTCAGGCGCCGACTGCCGCCTTCCCCGGTGGAAAGAGATCGTCAACGGCGTCAATCGTCGCTTCATCGAGGCGCAGCCCGGAGGCTTTGACGTTCTCCACCAGCTGCGCTTCGGTGGTTGCACCCGCGATAAGCGAATCGACCTCGCGACGCCTGAGAAGAACCGCCAGCGCCAGCTGCGACGGCGTAACGCCGACCGAGCGAGCCAGCTCGACAAACCGACGCACCCGGTCGTTTACCCCGTCATCCGAGAGAGCGGCGCGCATGTAGACATTGAGCTCATCCCGGGTCCCGCGACTACCCTCCGGTGCTCGTGCGGCCCCGGCGACATACTTGCCGCTGAGCACGCCCTCGGCGAGGGGAGAGAAACCGATCACACCCAGACCGTGGTGCTCACAGACGGGCAGCACACGATCCTCGGCGCGCCGATCGAGCAGCGAGTACCGGGGCTGGTCGACGGACGGCGGGATCCACCCGTTCGCCTTGCACTTCGAGGATGCCTCGGCAATCTGATCCGCCGTCCATTCGCTGACACCCCAGTGAAGGATCCTGCCTGCATGAATAAGGTCCTGCATCGCCTGCAGGGTCTCCACCAGAGGTGTATGGTCGTCGTAGCGATGGCAGTAGAAGAGATCGATGTAATCGGTGCCGAGACGCACGAGACTGTCGTGCACCGAATCGAAGATATGCTTGCGCGACAGCCCGCGGTTGTTCACGCCCTCGCCCATCGGGAAATACGCCTTGGTCGCCACCACGAAATCCTGACGGATGGCCGTACCGCGCAGGGCCCGCCCGAGCACCTCCTCGGCCTGCCCGTGGTCATCGATGTCGGCTGTGTCGAAGTAGTTGATGCCGAGCGAGATCGCTTTGCGTATCATCCGCTGGGCATCGGTCGCGGTCAATTGGTTCCCGAAGGTCACCCAGGTGCCGTATGAGATCTCACTTACCAGCATGCCCGTGTTGCCAAGACGCCGGTACTTCACGCAACGTAGTATAGCTCAGGACGGACAAAATTGACAGAGCGGGCACCAGAACTCGTGTAAAGCCATTTTCACTAATCTCTTGTTTCCCGGGATGAGCTTGCCACACGGCGCCGTCGTTGTGTTACATTTTAGGTACGACAACTTTCACGTGTGGAGAGGCAAATGAAACGAATCCTGCTGATACTTGGAGTACTGGCACTCAGCGTATTCCTCTTCTCCTGTCAGACGGCGCCGGAGACGGCACCACCTGAGGAGGAACCTGAGGCAGAGCCAATCGAGGAGGCCGCGCCGGCTCCGGATGAGCTTCAAACCGAAGCCACGGAGCTCCGCGATCTCATCATGCAATACGATCTCGGCCAGTATGCCGAAGATGCCTTCGCTACCGGCGAGAACGCCTATCTGACGGCAGAAGAGGCCTACGGTGAGGACAATGAGCTCGCCACCGAGCTCTACACCGAGGCGATCACCAGTTACGCGCGCGTCGTCGAAGTGGGTGTAGGCGAGTTGCAATCGGAATGGGAAGGCGAGATCGAGGAGGCAAACGTGCAGGCCGAGGAGCTGAAAGCACCGGCTGCGATGCCCGACGCCTACCAGGATGCCCGCACAACGCTCGAGGAAGCACAGTCCTCTGTCGAGGAGAATGAGTACGCCGCTGCCGCATCGCTGTACGGTGAATCACTCGAGAAGCATCGCAGCGTCGTGAACCAGACCCGTGAGAAGCGAGAGCGCGCGCTCAGTGCACTCGATGATATTGATTCCAACATGCAGTCCACGGAAAGTGATATCGAGGACCTGGAGCAGCAACAGCGGACCTTCGAGCCTGCGGCTGAAGATCTCATCGAGGAAGGATCCTGATGGGGGGTGGACATATGAGATATACACGAACCATAACTATTGCCGTGGTGCTGTTGGTCGCCGTCACCGGCCTCGCGGTAGGACAGAACTTCCTGACGGATAATCCCTACTACGAAGAGGCGCAGGAGCTCCGCCGTCAGGCCGAGCAGGCCATCGAAGACGGTGAGTACGATCGATCCGTGGAGCTCTCCCGGGAGGCGCAGGAGCTTACCCAGCAGGCTCGCGAGTGGGCTCAGGAACAACTGCTGCGGTATCAGGCCAACGCCTGGACGAACCGCGCGGAGGAACGCCTGGACTTCGCCGAGCGCGTAGACGCCGAGGAACGATACCCCGATGAATACGAGAATGCGACCGAATTCTACGAAGAGGCTGAATCCCTCTTCGAGGAGGAGGAGTACGAGGACAGCATTCAGGCCTCGAGAAACGTCATCTCGGCGCTGGAGGCCGTACGCGCGGTAAGCCCGTCGGACGAGGTGAAGCCACGCTACTACATCGTGCGGCTTATTCCGGACGAACGGGACTGTTTCTGGCGAATCGCCGAATACGAGTTTATCTACGATAACCCGTGGGAGTGGCGACGCATCTACGAGGCGAATCGGGACAAGATCCCCGAGCCGGACAACCCCGACCTGATCGAGCCGGGCACGGTGCTCTACATTCCGAGCCTCGACGGCGAGACACGACAGGGCACGTGGCAGCCGCCGGAGGACTGATTCTCGGAGAGCCGGCGCGCCTGCGAGGCGTCGGGCGCCGGAAGCGCCCGACGACGCCGCGCGGGCCACCGACATAAAAGCCAGGAACGAGGAGCGGGGTCAGATCGGCCCTGCTCCTTTTTTTTGTATTCCGCCGAGACATCTGCGTCGGCCGCTCGGAAGATCCCAGCCGTCCGTGTTGAAGGACGCGCCGGTCGCTAGCTATACTTTCAGGGGAAGGAGAGACGCATGCCTACAATTAGTGCCGCAACAATCGACAGGATCAAAGACCTCGTCCGGAAGGGCATCGAGCCCGGCACGGCGCAGACCACCGGCGCCCCCGATGAGTTCTGGCAGCAGCTACGTGGAACCGGCACCGAGCTGTGGCTCGACACCGGCGACATTGATGCAGCATCCGAATTGTGGACGGCGGAAATGACCGCCCTCACGACCAACAACACGCTCCTCAACAAGGAGATCCAGAAAGGCATCTATGATGACTTCGTGCGCGAGGCCGCCTCGATCCTCGGCGATCTCGATCGTCGGCAGAAGATCTCGGAAATCGCCTTCATTCTCAACGCCCGCCACGGCCTCCGGCTCGTGCAGACCTTCGGCGGTGACGTCAGCGTGGAGTTGCACACGGATCTCGCAGACGACCTGGAGGGCATCGTGCACTACGGCCGGCGTTTCCACGAAATCGAGCCTGACCATTTCATTGTGAAGGTACCCCTCACCGCAACCGGCCTGCTCGGCGCGAGAAAGCTGCGCGAGGAAGGCATCCGCATCAACTTCACCCTCGAGTTCTCCGCCCGGCAGAACGCGGTGGTCGCCACCGCGGCAATGCCCGACTACTGCAATGTGTTCCTCGGCCGACTCAATGCCTATGTGAAGGATAACGGACTCGGCACCGGGGTGAATGTCGGCGAGAAGGCCACCATTGCCTCCCAGAACGTGGTACGGGAGCTCACCGCCGGCCGTCCGGTCCCAACGAAACAGATCGCTGCAAGCCTCAGAAGCGGAGACCAGGTCGAGAAGCTCGCCGGTGTCGATGTCTTCACCATGCCGACGAAAGTTGCACACGAGGCGCGCGAGACGCTCCAGCCGGATTTTGCGTCTCAGGTCGGAACCAGCTACGAAGTGGAGCTCAATCCCGACGTCACCGAGTCGGAGGTCCGCATCGAGAAGCTATGGGATGTCGACGAAACGGTTCGCGCCTTCGCGAAGAGTCTCGACGAGGACACGCCACAGAGCGGTGAGGAGCTTGCCGCGCGCGCCCGGGAAATGGGGCTCGGCGATATGTTTCCGCAGTTGAGCAGTGCCGACCTCGAGCAGATCGCGGCGGACGGCAAGATACCGAAGCACGAGCGGTGGAAGGACAGGATCGAGGCAGGCGAGCTGGCCGTCGACACCCTGCTGAACCTGGCAGGGCTCGCGTCGTTTACGCAGGACCAGAAAGCCCTCGACGACCGGATCGCGGGATTAATCTAAGGTATCAAGAAGCGTGTTGGTGGATTTCGAGTAAGTCGTCGCGTCTCCGGGAATTGCGACCGAATATCGTGCAATACCGAAGTTGGGACACCGGAACGGCACCTACGGGCCTGCCGCACAACAAGTTAGGCCGGTGTGACACCAACACGGTTCTATATACCTCCAACGCTAATCGGTTTTGAAGCGCTCGACCTCGTCGTAGATACGCTTGATGTTCCGGCTATTGGTCTGCCCGCTCTCGGAGATCGTGCGCATCGCGGTGTTCACCTGGGAGATGTCGGTTCCGATGCCGTTCATCGACTCTTTGACGTCCTTTGACACCTCGGAAACGGTCTCGATGTTTCCGCTTACGCTCTGGGCGCTGGTGTCGATCTCCTGAGAGGCCGACTTCACCTCGTTGGAGAGCTCGTCGATGCTCTGCAGGGATCGCAGGACCTCAGAGCTCGCGACCGCCTGCTCGTTCATCGAGGCGACGATTTCGCTCATTGAATCGACCACCTGCTGAATGTCCTCCACGATGCGCTCGAAGGACTCACCGGCGGCGCGGTTACTGTCCCCTGCAAAGCTCACCTTCTCGACCTCGGACTTCAACGTCGAGCTGATGCTCTTGGCATTCTCGGCCGTCTGCTCGGCGAGGTTTCGTATCTCCTCGGCGACAACGGCAAATCCCTTCCCGGCTTCGCCGGCGTGAGCCGCCTCGATCGCGGCGTTCATCGACAGGAGGTTGGTCTGGCCGGCAATCGTGTTTATGACGTCGATCGCCGAGAGGATCTCGTTGGTGGAGGACTCGATGCTGCCGATTGCCTCCACCGACTCATGCATCTTCTCGTAGCCCGACTGGGCCATATCGAGGAGTGCCGTTGCGAGCTCCTTGCGGTGGTTGGCGATGCTCACGAGGTTGTTGATGGATGAGTTCATCTCCTCGACCGCGGCAACCGCGTCGGAGACCGAGGAGGCCTGATTGGAGACCGAGCCGGCGAGGGAGGTGATGGAGGCCGATATCTGGTTTACGGCGGAGGCGGACTGCTGAATCTCCTCGTCGAGGGTCTCGATGCGCGTCTTCACGCTGAGCACGGAGGCGGAAATCCGCTCGAGGTGCCCGGCCGACTCCTGGGCGCTCGCATTGAGCCGCTCGCCACTCTCCATCGTCTCACGCGTTGCCTGCTTGGTGGCGTCGACCACGAGGCGAATACGCTCCACGAAGCCGTTGAACGCATCCGCAATCCGCCCGATCTCGTCGTTCGAACGCGAATCGAGGCGGGTGGTCAGATCACCCTCGCTTCCCGAGATGGCCTGCAGGTTTGATAGCAGCGCTCTGAGGGGCCGCACCAGGCTGAACGCCAGAAAGGCGTATGTCACTACGACCATGGCCGCCACGATTATCACCAGGAGACCGATGATCCGAAGCACATAGGCCTGAACGCCGGACGTGATACCCGAGACATCGAGCTGCACCTGTACGCCCTGCTCGGTGTAGGTCATCACCTCGTCGGCTATTTCCTGCTGCGCACCGTCGGTGCGGGGCACCGCCTCGATGTTGAGGAGCTCGAGCTCGGAGAGCCGCGATCGCAACGCTTCCACATACGCCGGGTCGTCGAGGCGATCGCGGTCCACCGCCCGCACGAGGACCTGTCCCTCGAAGCGGTAGTGATCCACCAGGCGGTCACGCTCTCCGAAGGCGGAAAACAGCAGTATGACCGCCTCCACGAACAGAAGGGAGGCGACGAGAATTGCGATGATCTTCACACTGATCCGTTTGTGCGCCCTGCCCGTCGACTTCGTTCCGCCCATGGTCACCCCTTGTTCCTTATCTCATATGTCGGTTGACGCACGTCACTGCTGAAGCTCACCGAGATAGAGGTCGAGCTTCTCGACCTGCCGGGCGAGCTCCTGCTCCTTCTCGCGCTCCTTCTCGACGACGGCCTCGCCGGCGTTCTGCAGGAAGCCGGGGTTGTCGAGCTTGCGCCGCGTGGATTCGAGCTGTTTTGCCGCCTTCTGGCGGTTCTTCTCGAGCCGCGCCATCTGAGCGGACACATCTATGACGTCCCGCACATACACGTATACCTCGAAGCCCACGCCCACGAGCGCGATGCTTCCCTCACGGCTCGGTCCGCCGGAGGTGAATCCGATATCCTCGGCGCCGGTCAGCATCGTGATAAGCTCCACATTGTCCTCGAGAAATTGCCCAGCCTCGAAATCATCCTCGAACTTCACCTCGAAGGAAATCCGCTGTGCCGGCGGGATGGTGAACTCGCTTCTGAGCGTGCGCACGAGCCGCACGAGCTCCTGCAGGGAGCCGAAGCGGGCGGCGACTTCCGGCGCATTCCGCTCCTCCACCCCCTCGGGATAGGGCGCGACGATGATGGCCTCCGCCTTGCCGGCGAAATCCGGCAGGCGCCCGAAGATCTCCTCGGTGATGAACGACATGAAGGGATGAAGGAGCCGCAGGCTCTCCTCGAGCACGTAGATGAGCAGAGACACCCCGCGGTCTTTCTCCGCCTCGTCGTCGGAGTAGAGCGAGAGCTTGGTCGCCTCGATGTACCAGTCGCAGAAGTCGCTCCAGAAGAACTCGTAGACCGCCTGTGTGGCATTGGAGAAGCGGTAGGCCTCCATGCTTCGCCGCACCTCGACGGCCGCCTCGTTCAGTCGGTGGTAGATCCACCGGTCCACGTCGCCGAGGGCGATATCCTCGCGTGGCAGCAGGGTGCGGCCCTCGAGGTTCATCAGGATATAGCGCGATGCGTTCCAGATCTTGTTGGAAAACTTCGAGCCGAAGTGAAAATCGTCCTTCTCCAGGAGGATGTCCTGACCCGAGGTCGCGAGGAAGGCCAGGGTGAACTTGTGCGCATCGGCGCCGAACTGATCCACCACCTCGAGGGGATCGATGCCGTTCCCCAGGGATTTGGACATCTTGCGGCCCTGCTTGTCGCGGATGAGCCCGGTGATGTAGATGTCGCGGAAGGGCGCCTTGCCCATGAACTCCATGCTGGCCATGATCATCCGCGCAACCCAGAAGAAGATGATGTCGTAAGCGGTAACCAGGGCACTCGTCGGGAAGAAGGTCTGCAGGTCCTCGGTATCCTCGGGCCACCCGAGGGTCGAGAAGGGCCACAACCACGAGGAGAACCAGGTGTCGAGCACGTCCTCATCCTGCACGAGGTTTCGTCCGGCGTTCTCGGGCTTCTCCGTGGGATCCTCGCGGGAGACGATCATGTCTCCGGTGTCCTGGTCGTACCACACCGGGATGCGATGTCCCCACCACAGCTGCCGGGAGATGCACCAGTCGCGGATGTTCTCGAGCCATCCGGTGTAGGTGTTCTCCCATCGTTTGGGATAGAAGCGCACCTCGTCCCGGCGCCAGGCCCCGAGTGCCTTGTCCGCGAGCGGGCGCATGCGAACGAACCACTGTTCAGAGAGGTAGGGCTCGATGACCGTATCACAGCGGTAGCAGTGCCCGATCTGGTGGGGGTTATCCTCGTCTCCGAGGTAGTAGCCCTGCTCCTTGAGATCCTCCACCACCTTCGCCCGGGCGTCCTTCACGCTGAGGCCGCGGTAGGGCTCGGGCACGCTGTCGTTGAGCGTACCGTCGGGGTTGAGAATGTTCAGCAGCTCGAGATCGTGGCGCAAGGCGATTTCGTAGTCGTTTGGGTCGTGTCCCGGGGTGATCTTCACCGCACCC
>JAWLDL010000045.1:0-10607 GCA_041686675.1 Spirochaetia bacterium
CGGATCCACAACCCCAGGGACGCGATCAAGAAAGGCGTCGGCATGGTCCACCAGCATTTCATGCTTGTCCGTCCCTTTACCGTTACCGAGAACATTATCCTCGGAGAGGAGAACACCGAGCTCGCCGAGGCGGAGCGTGAGAACCCGTCCTTACTGCAGCGCTTCCTCAGCCGGCTTCGGCGCCTCCTCGCGCTCGATACCGCCCGTCCGATGAAACGTATCTCCGAGCTGATGGAGAAGAACCGGATCAGCGTGAACCAGCGGGCCCGCATCGAGGATCTGCCGGTTGGTCTTCAACAGCGCGTCGAGATTCTGAAAGTCCTCTACCGCGGAGCGGAGATACTGGTATTCGACGAGCCCACGGCCGTGCTTACCCCGCAGGAGGTGGATGAGCTTTTCAACACCTTCCGGCGGCTTACCGAACAGGGCAAGGGCGTCATTTTCATCTCGCACAAGCTCGATGAAGTTCTCGAGGTTGCCGATCGCATCACGGTGGTCCGTCGCGGGAAGATCGTGGAGACGATGCCGAAGTCCGAGGCGGACAAGCAGAAGCTTGCCGAGCTCATGGTCGGCAAACCGGTACTGCTCAGCGTCGATAATCCGCCGCCGCAACCGGGCGAGGTTGTCCTCGAAGTCGAGAACGTGACCTTCCGCAACGAGGAGGGCATCGTCACCCTCGACGGGATCAACCTCGAGATTCGCGAGGGCGAGATCTACGGGATTGCCGGCGTGGAAGGCAACGGACAGAACGAGCTTGCACGTGTCCTCATGGAGCGCCTCCCTCTCGAGTCCGGGACCGTGCGCCTCTACGGCGAGGAGCTCGATCGCTACGACATTCGCGAGCGTCGAGACCTCGGTATCGGATTTATCCCTGACGACCGAGGTCGCTTCGGGCTCATCCTCCCGTTCAGCCTCGCCGACAATCTCGTTCTCGGGCGGCACCATCGTGCGCCGTTCGTCAACCGGGCCGAGCTCATCCAGAAGCAGGAGATTCAGAGCTTCGCACGACAGGCCATCGCGGACTATGACATCCGCACGCCCTCCGAGGCCATACCGGCGCACGCTCTCTCCGGCGGCAACCAGCAGAAAGTGATAATCGCGCGGGAGCTCAGCAGTGAGCCGAAGCTTCTCGTGGCAAGCCAGCCGACACGCGGGGTCGATGTCGGCGCGATGGAGTTCATCTACAAGCAACTCGTCTCGGCAAAGGAACAGAAGAAGGCGGTCCTTCTCATCTCCGCAGATCTCGACGAAGTCATGTCGATGTCGGACCGCATCGGTGTCATCTACAAAGGCCGCATCATCAAGACCTTCGACAGGGAATCCGCAAACAAGGAAGAGGTAGGATTCTACATGATGGGTGAGAAAGGGGAGAGCACATGATCCGCCGCGTGAGCCGTCTTGACCTTCTCTCCGTTGCTGCGCCGTTCATCGGCTTTCTTGCGGCACTCGTGATACTGCTCATAATCGTCATCGCGGTTGGCGAGAGTCCCGCGAAGGCGGTGGAAGCCATTGTACGCATCACGACGGGGAACCCCTCTCGGCTCGCGACTGTCCTGTCACAGGCGATTCCGCTCTTTCTTGCCGGTATCGCCGTGGCCATCGCGTTTCGCGCGAGCGTGTTCAACATCGGAGCCGAGGGGCAGTACTTCTTCGGCGGATTCGTCGGGGCACTTGCCGGGATCTATTTCCAGCTTCCGGCCTTCCTCCACATTCCGGTGGTGGTGCTCTTCAGCATGATCGGTGGCGCCATGTGGGCGGCGATTCCCGCCATCCTGAAGGTGAAGCGCGGTGTGCATGAGGTCATCACGACCATCATGTTCAATAACATCGCCATACTGCTCATAAACTACCTCGTGAACAACGTCTTCTCGGGCATTCAGGCCGGCGAGAGTCTCGAGCCGCAGACGCGACCCATTCGCGAAACCGCGCTGTTCGGCAGAGTCAACTGGTTCTTCCGGTCACTCGGGTGGGACATCGGAGATCACGTCTACCTCGACTACAGCCTTATCGTGGCGATCATCATGGGCTTTCTGCTGTGGTTTCTGATCTTCAAGACGAGGTACGGATTCGAGGTGCGCTCGGTCGGCACGGCCATGGATGCTTCGCGCTACGCGGGCATAAAGGTGGAGCGGGTGCAGGTGGGATCCTTTCTTCTCAGTGGCGGCCTGGCGGGCCTTATCGGATTGCAGGAAATTTTCGCTATACGCGGGTTCTATACCTATGAGATTGCCCGCAATCTCGGATTCGACGGCATTGCCATCGCGCTGATCGGGCGGAACAACCCCATCGGCGTGGTCTTCGGCGCGCTGCTGTTCAGTTTCCTCAAGCAGGCGGGATACGGGCTGCAACTCTACACGTCCGTTCCGAACTCCGTGACCGACGTTATCACCGGTGCCATGATCATCATCATCGTCGTTACGAACGAAATCATCGCGCGCTACATCAAGCGCGTGCGCCAGAGGGAGGCCGGATAGATGGAGATTCTCGGTGAGTTTCTGATCCGCGGGTTGCAGGTCTCGGCGCCCATCGCCTTCGCCTCCATCGGCGGTGTGTTTTCCGAGCGAAGCGGCATCATCAATATCGCCCTCGAGGGCATCATGATCGTGACGACTTTCGCCATCGTGTGGGGCGCTCTGGTGTTCCAGAGTTTCTTCATGGGGCTGCTCGTCGCGATCCTCGCCGGTATCCTCATGGCGCTCATACACGCCGTTGCGACGATCACCTATCGGGTCAACCAGATCGTCTCCGGCGTCGCGATCAACATTCTCGCGGTGGGAATCTCCCGATTTCTGTCGCAACGCATCTTCGGGCAGGAAACGCAGTCGCCGAGTAACCCGTTCACCGCACCGAATCTCTTCGGAGCAAACGTGGTGGCCGTGGCCCTTATTCCCATTGCCGTCATTGCCTGGTACGTGCTCTTCAAGACGCCGTTCGGGTTGCGGTTGCGCTCGGTGGGCGAGAATCCGGAGGCGGCCGACACCGTCGGAATCGACGTATACCTCATGCGCTACGCGGGAGTGCTCATCTCCGGCGCAATGGTCGGTTTCTCGGCGGCAACGCTCTATCCGGCCCAGTGGGTGAGCGGCATGACCGGTGGCCGTGGATTCATTGCACTTGCAGCGATGATATTCGGGCGGTTTCATCCGATCGGGGCGGTGCTCGCGGCACTTCTGTTTGGTTTCGCGGAATCCTTCCGGATCATGTTCGAGACCCAGATTCCCATTCCGGGACAGTTCGTCCAGATGCTTCCCTACGTGCTTGCAGTGGTCGTCCTTGCCGGCTTCGTCGGTCGGGCCCGTCCGCCGGCGGCCGAAGGTCAGCCCTACGAGAAGGGCGGGGCGTGAACGAGCTCTACTGGGGCATACTTCTCCTGGTGAACTTTGCGGCCATCCTCCTCATGTTCCGCTTCTTCGGGCGCGAGGGGCTGGCCGTGTGGATGGGCGTCTGTGTCATTGCCGCGAACATACAGGTGATGAAGACCATCGAGATCCTCGGGGTCACCGCCACGCTCGGGAACATCGTGTACGCGAGCTCCTTTCTCATCACCGACATTCTTTCGGAAAACTACGGGAAACGGGCCGCGCGCCGGGTGGTGTACTTCGGACTTGCCGTCATTATCGGGTTCACGCTGCTCATGAACCTCGCGTTGCTCTTCGAGCCTGCCGCGGACGACTTTGCCCATGAGAGCCTGGAGGTGATTTTCGGGTTTTTGCCGCGCATCGCCGCAGCGAGTCTCCTGGCCTACCTCGTCTCGCAGCTTCATGACGTGTGGGCCTACGCCTTCTGGAGGCGTCGTTTCGGCGGGGTCCGCAGCATCTGGATCCGCAACAACCTCAGCACTATGGTGAGTCAGCTCGTCGACTCGCTCGTCTTCACCACAGTGGCGTTCGCCGGGGTGTTCTCTTTCAGTGTTTTCGCGGAGATCGTTCTGACCACCTACCTTCTGAAGGTCGTCGTCGCTGCGGCAGACACGCCGTTTGTGTACCTGGCTACCTGGTGGGTACGGCGGGGGACGGTTGCCGGCGGTGACCCCGGCGATCGGCGCGCCCCCTCCAGCCGATGAACGGGGCCGCGTCGCGGTTTCACTCCTTCCAGGGGAAGATCATACCCTTGAAGGTCCGCTTGCCCACACGCTCTCGATCCTCCACCAGAAGGCGGTCCCACGGAATCTTTCGCCGGTCGGCGTCGGGGTGCTCCTCGAGGTAGTCGTACTTCAGGAGCCGGAGCTTGAAACCGGCCTGCAGCCATATGATGGCGCCTGCCGGGCCGGGAAGCAGGAATGCGGTGAACACCGACAGGCCGACAATGAGCACGAAGCCGATGGCGCTGCCGAGCGCATAGAGCGGATTGTCGAAGAGGAGTATGAAGCTCTTCTTGAGAATCTTCTTGAGGCTGCGGTCCAGTCGGGTTCTCACCGGAAAGAAAAACTGAAGCCCGACGTACCAGATGACCGCGGCCCAGAACAGCAGGGCGAGCGCCGCCGCCCCGAGGAGGTTGTTCATGGCCGCGTAGGTGGGAATGGCGATGGTAAGCAGGAAAAAAGAGCCTACCATCATTGCGGCGTAGACGAGGCCCGCCGGCCACAGCTCCCGCAGGTACTCGATAATCGAGCTCCACTGCGGACTGCGGTAGTCGGTAATGTCGCGGGCAATCATCGCGACGCCCGCGCCATACACGAAGAGCAGGGCCACCCCCGCGAGGAGGATTATCACGCCGAGGACCGGCGCCGCCGGCTGAATCTCCGGTGCGAGGACGAAGGATATCGCCGCCACGGCGATGAATCCCAGATTCAACAGGATCGATACGAGAAAATGATCCCAGAAATCAAAGAAGGCTTTCTTTATCCAGAAGAGGGTCACGGGGCTGTTGTATCGGAAACACCCGTCTTTCGCAAGCAGCGACAGGCCGCGACAGGCAGCGGGTCGGTTTCGCCTCCACCGGGGAGCATGGTACGATCGGAGTAAACAGTGTGGGGAGTAAATCATGAAATACAGACGACTGGGAAAGACTGACTTCGAGGTTTCGGAGATCTCCCTCGGTACCTGGCAGGTAGGGGGAGGTTGGGGCTCGGAGTTCGACGACGAGACGGCCGAAGAGATTCTGAACACCGCGGTGGACCGCGGAATCAACTTTCTCGACACGGCTGATGTGTACGATGACCGAGCCAGCGAGGCGGCCGTGGGCAGAGTCGTACAGGCGCGATCGGAGCCCTTACGTGTGGCAACGAAGTGCGGACGGCGTCTGCAGCCGCACGTGGCGGACAGCTACACCCCGGCGGCGATGCGGGAGTTCGTGGAGCAAAGCCTGGAGAATACGGGTCTCGAGACCCTGGATCTCATTCAGCTCCACTGTCCCCCGACCGAGGTGTACTATCGCCCGGAGGTGTTCGAAATCTTTGATCGCCTGAAAGAAGAGGGCAAGATACGGAATCTGGGCGTCTCGGTTGAGAAGGTGGAAGAAGGGCTCAAGGCGATCGAGTATCCGAACGTGGCCACCGTACAGATCATTTTCAACATGTTCCGCCATCGTCCCGCCGAGCTCTTCTTCTCAGAGGCGCGTCGTCGCGACGTAGGTATCATCGTTCGTGTTCCCCTTGCGAGCGGACTTCTCTCGGGAAAACTCACCCGCAGCACCACCTTCGAAGAGGGCGACCACCGCAACTTCAATCGGGAGGGTGCGGCCTTCGATAAGGGAGAAACGTTCGCCGGTGTTCCCTTCGATACCGGACTCGACGCGGTGGAATCGCTGAAAATGCGACTCGACGATGAGCGTCCCCTGCCGATGCTGGCCCTGAAGTGGATCCTCATGCACGACGAGGTGAGTACGGTCATTCCGGGAGCATCCCGACCGAGCCAGGTCGAGCAAAACGTGGAAGCTTCGGAAACGAAGGATCTCACGCCGGAGCAGGTCGAGGTGGTCGACGACGTCTACGAGCGCTACATCAAAGACTACGTTCACCACCGGTGGTAGCGGCAAACCACGCACGGATCTCCTCGGCGACGCGCTCACGGTCGACGTCATTTACCACGACGTGGCCGCTCTCGACGAGGTGCACCCTGTGAGTTTGCGCCGCATTGGTCCGCCGCTCGATCAGGTCGGCCACTCCGGTCGGTACCGTTCTATCGGCTTCGGAGACGATGGTGAGGGTCGGCGCGGTGATGTGGGGCAGACGGCGCCTCGCGCTGCGGATGAGGCGATACAGCTCACCCGCCGGACGGACCCACTGGAAGGCGTAGTACTCGAGCTCCAGCTCGCGCTCGACGGGGTCCTCACTCTCCGGCTCGTAGGGAACCCGCCATCGCGGGACTATCCGCCCGAGGAGCGGGGCCAGCCACAGGTTCCACTTGCGTACCAGCAGGGCGGGGGCGCACAGGGCCACGGCGTCGGGCTCGAAGCGCGCTGCAAGTAGTGCGGCGAGCACGCCTCCCATCGAGAGGCCGACGATGTAGACGCGCTCATAGTCGGTGCGAAGTTGAAGAAACGCATCGGTGACATGGCGCATCCATTGGTCGCCGTTGCTCTGGAGGAAGTCGCGGCCGTTGGTGCCGTGACCGGGAAGGCGGGGCACCCACACGGTGTATCCCTGGTTGTTGAGCTTCGTGGCGAGGTAGACCATCTCGCTCGTGCGCCCCGTGAATCCGTGGATGATGAGTACTGCCTCGCGACCTCCGGAGAGGAACCGGTCACGCCCGAAGGGATTGACCCGCGTATCGCTGGGGATGTGATGGACCTTCATAGATGCTTCCAGAGTCCACACCGGCGGTGGACGTGTCAATCGCCTGCCGCGGCTGCACGTTGGGCGGCAGACCGGCATCCGGCTGCACGCCACCGGGCGACCGCGTCGCACGCCGGCGACACCTTGCCGGGCGACCGAGCTCCCGTGAAGATGATTCCCCGAGATGGCACGCGTACAACAGGTGATCGCGCGGAACGTGAAGCAGGCGCGCAAACGAATCGGGCTTTCACAGGCGGAGGTCGCGAAGCGCGCGGGGTTTTCCGACAGCTATCTCAGCGAGATCGAGCGGGCCCGCAGGAACCCGTCCGCCGAGGCCCTCCAATGCATCGCCGAGACCCTCGGGCTGCGACCGTACCAGCTTCTGCTCGAAGAGGACGATTGGGAGCTTCGCGACCGGCTCGAGACCGTCACGAGCATGTACCGGGATCTCAAGGCAGGGCTGAACTCAATGCTCGAAGAGGCGCTTCGCCGCCACATGAAGTGAGTTAAGCCCGCGTGCGTCAACTCCGATCATCGTAAGCAGTGAAAGTAGGACTCTTTGCAAACGCCTCCGACACATTGCCAATCGAGCCCCTTCTGCGTTCGCTTTCGGACAGCGGCATCGACGCATCGGTGTACCGCGTCCGTGAGAGTTGGCGGGGAATGACTACGGAGGAGATCCGACGCAATCTCGGAGGGGTGTCGCATCTCGTGCTGTGGGCGAAGGACCAGTTACCTCCTCAGACATGGAGCTCGCTTCTCGCCGGCTACGCGATCGGCACGGACAAAGGCCTGTATGTACTCGCGCCGGCCGGTGTGGAAGCCGGAGAGTACCTCGAGGGCTTCCGGCGCTTCGAAGAGCCCGCACGACTTGCCGAAGCGTTGATCGAGGACAGATCGGAGTACGAGCGTGCGCGTCGGATCGCGGAGGCACGCGAAGAGCTCATCGCATCCGGATTTGCCCTGACCGAGCGTACGTTTCTCGAGGCCGTGGGACACGGCAACGAACGCGCCGCCCGGGGCTTTCTGCTTCTCGGCTACTCCCCCGATACTCGAGACGAGTCGGGTCTCCCGGCTCTGTTTCTTGCCGTGCGCAGCGGGAATCCGAACCTCGTGCGACTCCTCGTGGACTACGGTGCTCATGTCGACGAGCAGAGTGGCGACCGCGGAACGAGCCCGCTCATGGAGGCAGCCGGCACCGGTCAGGTCGCGATAACGCGGCAGCTCCTCGAGGCCGGCGCCGATCCGGACATGGTCAGTACCTACGGACAGAGTGCCGCAATTCTTGCCGCCAGCGAAGGCCACGCGGACACGCTGAAGCTTCTGCTCGAATGGAATGCCCGCACCGATCTGGTAGACCATCTCGGCATGACAGCGCTGAAGTACGCCACGCTGTTTCACCACGACGAGGCTGTGCAGGCGCTGGAGAGCGAGAGCTCCGGCGACGGCTGAGAATGCCGGCCCACTCCCCCGCGGGGGCCGGGGATCTCGGCCCAGGGTCCGGCCGCGGAGCACGGGCTGCCCGCCACCCCGGATCAGCGGACGTGCGCTCCCGTGGCGAAACGCAGGTAGGGAAGGATCATTTCGTTTTTCGGGCTCCCGGTCCCGTCGTAGGTAATCGGAACGACCGGTACGCCGGTAATGCGGCGAATCTTCTCACTCATCGCCTCGGTGACCAACGAGGGGCAGCAGAACGCGGGACTCGCCTGTACGAACAGCGAGAGGTCCGGATTCTCATCGAGCAACCGGAAGATCTTCAGAACGTTGTCCAGTGATTCTCCGGCATGATCAACATCGAGGCCGAAGGCAGCGAGCTTCTGGCCGACGGAGTCGTCCCGTGAAGAAATGCGCGGACCTACCCACTTTTCAAAGCGCTCGTAGTATCGCCGCTCGAGCAGTTCGATAACCGACAACAGCGTCCGGTACATGGCCCAGTTTGCGTACTTCCCCTGATGGCGCAAACGCCGAAAGTGGGCCGAGGCAATGATCTTTGTGTAGTCGGTATACGGCGTGGTGACGACCTCGCCCCCGGACGCCTCGATCGTGCGAATGAGGTCCTGGTTGAAGATGTCGTTGTCACGCACGTAGAGATCACCGAAAATCGCGACCTTGGGCTTCCATCCCTCCGCACGCGGAATGGCGTCGAAATGCGAGAGTGCCTCGTCGAGTCGCTGGTCGCGGCGGGCATTGCCGAGAAACGCACCTTCGAACAGCGAGACTGCCCGTGAAATCGCCTCGTCGGTTGCCCCGGGCACAATCTCGTACGGCCTGATCATGCACCCGATGCGGCGCAATAGTCCGCCAAAGAGGTAGGCGAAGTAGGCACCGAGCGTTGCCTGCGGGGAAATGTCGACATAGGAGAAATCTCCGGCGAACACCGCAAGCTCGCCCGCGCCTTCCCGGGCGAAGAGCTGCTTGAGGAAGTGCGGATACATCGCGAGATTGCACGACCAGTCCGAACGCGGCATCCACAGTGCGGTCTCCTCGGGTTTGAGGCCGTGAACCTCGAGCGCCTCGAGCGTTTCCTCGGCTATGACGTTGAGCGGAACGCACTGTCCGGTGTTGAGCCGCATGCTTCTTCGAATGGTCTCCGGCGTTTCCGGCAGCACCCGCGCATCGATTCCGTGGCGAACGAGGTTCGCCGCGAGGAGCGGCGCGGTTATGGGATCCCAGGTCGGAAGCAGGAGTGTCCGGTCTCCGATATCCGTCGAGAGGGGCGCCGGATCCGCCGCCGGATCCTCCGCCGTTGGCGACGGAGTGCCCGTGCGGGTTCCGGCGCGATGGTGATTACGGAACGTCCGCATCCCGGCCTCGATCCGCGTTTCGTATCCGACACTCGAGTCGTGCTCGTCGACCTGCAGTATGAGGTAGGGCTTATCGTACTGGTCCATGATCCGCGTGAAGAAATCGATGATAATGGAGTCCGGTGAACACTTGAAGGAGGTCACGAGCACCGGATAGAGTCCGTCGGTCGTCGCGCAGCTGCGCGCCGTCTCGAGAATATCGCGGGCGTGGCGCCAGGCGGTCTCCTCGAGTATGGACTCGTACTCGGAGCCGGGGTACTCCGGCAGCATATCGTGATAGAAGGCCTGAACGCCCTGCTCGGCGATGACCCGCGGAATACTCTTGTTCATGGCCGGATCGAGGACGGTATATGGCCTGCCCGTGAGTACCACCGTGATGTCCTCCTCCGGAGGCACGCGCCTGCGGTGGAACTCCGCGACGAGCTCGGAGCGAGCCCGCCCGACGTGCTCGCTCGCCTCTGCCCACGCCGCACGAACCCGGGCAGGTGTGACATCGGTGGAGACGGCAGAAAGCCTGTCCGCGAGCTCCTCGGCCGCGCCCCGGGGTATCCCGCCGTTCCCGGCGCACCCTCGCTCTGTCGGCCCCACCGGACCGAGCGAGGGCGTCAGTAGTGCCGCATCGTGTTCCTCGCCAACGGTGCTGCGCAATACCGGACCCGCGAACTGCGTGTAGTAACAGTAGCCCTGAGACTCGGCGAGACCGACGTACATCGGGCAGAAGACATAGTCGACTGATTCGAGGAGATCCGCGACCTGACCATGGAGATTCGCCATGGGCGCGCAGAACTCAGCCTGCTCGAGCTCCTTGCCCCGGGTGAGGACGTCGCTTTCGGGCTTGCCTTCGACGACCGGGATGCCGAGTCGGGAGAAGAAGGTTCGCCAGAACGGCAAATCGGCAGTCAGGTGAAGGGCGTGGGGCAGGCCGACAGTCGCAGGTGCCCCGCGCGCCGCGGCGGCGGCAGTTTCCGTCCCGCTGTCGGCGTCCTCCCGGGCCGGAGCGGCCGGAGCGGCCGGAGCGGCCTCGGCAAAGATGCGCCTGCGAGCAGCGAGCAGGTCGAAGCCGTCGCCTTCGCGGGGAACGTAGTGGT
>JAWLDL010000046.1:0-10526 GCA_041686675.1 Spirochaetia bacterium
TCGAGGCGGGTGAGCCGCTCTTTGAGCACCACCATCCCGAGGAAGACACTGAAGAGCGGGTTGATGTAATAGCCCATGCTCGCCTCGACGAGTTGCTCGGTGGTCACGGCCCAGATGTAGGCGAACCAGTTCACCCCGATCAGCACGCTCGTTGCGAGCACCACCTTCCGGCGGCGGCGATCCGCGAGAAAGACAAGTGGGCGGAATCGGCCCATCGAGACGAGCAGGCCGCTTACGAATATGCAGGACCAGATGATGCGATGTGCGAGGATGATCGGCGCCGAGACACCGCCGAGGAGCTTCCAGTAGAGCGGAAGCAGCCCCCAGGTGACGAATGCGGCAAATGTATACAGGCTGCCCACGAGAAGGCGCTTCGAGGCTTCGGAGTCCGTACCCATGCGCCGCATCCTACCCGATGACCGCCCGCGCGTCACCCGGCTCAGGTCAGAATGATGCGCCGCCCGGCGTGAAAGACGCTGATGCGGCGTGTGGATTCGGATATCACCACCGAGAGCGCGCCGGTGCGAGCCGTGATGGCGAGGGCCGCCGCGTGCCGGGCGCCGAGGCCCGACTGCATCTCCTCGCTCGGCGGGCGACCGGTGAGAAAGGCACCGGCAGACATGATGACCCCGTCACCACGGATGAGAAAAGCGCCGTCGATCTTGGCGAACTCCTTCATCGTCTCCTCGAGGCTCGGATCGAGGATGTTACGGTCCTCCTCTGCAATCCCGGCAAAGGGGTTTATGATGAGCTGCTGACTCTGCTCGCGCACCCGCTCGTAGTCCCCCACCACGAAGAGTGCACCCACGGGCTTTCCCTCACGGCCCTCAACCGCGAGGTCTCCGGCGAGCTGCAGCACGCGGGTGAGCACGTGACGGTCCACCTGCCGCCCGAGCTGCTCCCCCTCGAAACTGATGGGAAGATCGAACTCGCTCCTGACGTGCGTCAGTCTGATGGAATCGAGGAAGCCGGAATCCGGACGGCCGAACACGTTGACCACGAGGTCGTCACGCTCGATGTGCCGCTGGGAAAGCAGGAACAGGAGTGCAAAATGCACCTGCGTCGAACGGCGAAGCCCTCTGAAGGGGATCTCCACGATGTTCATGTCCTTTTCGTGTGCGGGAGAGAACTTGTTCTGGGTCCCGGAGACCACCAGTGCCCCGCTGCCCGCCGCGACTTCATAGACGTAGTCGGCATCGGGGATCGCGTCGGCGTGGACCACTACCCGGGAACGGTTGAACTCTCGCGCCATCTGCAGGCCGTGCGCCAAGGTCAGACGGGAGAGTTCCTGATTCTCGTAGACAGCCCCTGCTTTCGGCCGACTGACCGGATGGGTAAGCAGGTCGTAGACCTCCGAGGCTTCGGACGCCCCGATGAGTCGCTCGTAGAGCACGGGGTCGCGCAGGCGCGCGGCAAACTCCCGCAGCACGTCGAGGTGCTGATCCCGACTGCCGACGAGAAGCACGACGAGGTGCACCGGCTCCTCGCGGTTGGTATCCCATTCAACGCCGTCGCGACTCAAGCCGACCGCCGCGACGGTGGAGGCCATCGAGTCGATGATGGCATGGGGTATCGCGATGCCCTCACTCATGCGTGAGCTGATGGAGTCTTCACGCTCGAAGACCCGTTGCCGGATCGAGTCGCGATCGAGGCCGGGGAGGCGATCGCAGACCGACCGCACGAGCTCGTCTACCGCCTCATCCCGCTCGCGGGCGGAAAGAAACACAATGCGATCGGCTGTGAGGACTTCCGAAATCGTCATGCCTCATGATGTCGGAAATTGCCGCGCGCTGCTACCGGCCGCGCGGAGCGGCCGGCCACGCCGGGCGGCCGGCCGGCGGCACGCAGCTCCCGGCCGCTACGGGGTGATGCGTCGCTCCAGGGTCTCGCCGCGGCGCACGATTGTCAGATCATCCCCGCGGTCCCCGCGCTCGTTCAAGGCGCGGTAGAAGTCCTGCATGCTCTCTACGCTCCGGCCGTTCACCTCGGTGACGAGATCTCCCTGGCGAATCCCCGACTGCGCAGCGGGGGACCCCTGCACCGCGGCGCGCACGATGACACCGCTGCGACGCCGACCGATATCGAGACGCTCTCGCAGCTCATCGGTGATGTTGATTACGTACATCCCGGGCCACACGCGGCTGAGCTGCTCCTGGAGCTCCCTCTCCGGGCGCCGCTGGGTAATATCGACGTTCACCCGACGGGGACTGCCGTAGCGCACAAGGCCGAAATCGATGGACTCTCCCGGGCTGAGGTTCCCGACGATGCGCGTGAGCTGATTGGCGTTCTCGATGTTCTCGCCGTTTGCCGAGGTGATGAAGTCCCCCGGGAGAATGCCGTCGTTCTCGGCGGGCGAGCCGGAGTACACATTGAACACCATGGCACCGCTTGTATCTCCGAGGCCCATATCCTCGCGGATGTTCGGATAGAGCTGCGGATTTGCGTCGCCGATGGAGACACCGAGCCACCCGTAGACGACCTGGCCCTCCTCGATGAAGTCGTTTACGGCCTTTTCCACGTTGTTCGACGGGATGGCGAAGCCGATTCCGACGCTGCCACCGGAGCGGGAGGCAATCCAGGTGTTTATGCCGATGATCTCTCCCTCGAGATTGGCCAGCGCGCCGCCTGAGTTGCCGGGGTTGATCGCGGCGTCCGTCTGGATGAAGTCGGTGATGTTGGAGACGGCCCGGCCCTGCTGAGGCGCCGATCGTCCGAGGGCGCTTACGATGCCGGTGGTAACCGTCGACTGGAAACCCAGGGGATTCCCCACGGCAACCACCCAGTCGCCGACCTGCAGGTCGTTGGAGTTCCCGAAGCTGGCAACCGGAACGTCACCTGGCGCCTCGAAGGACAGAAGCGCGATGTCGAGGCGGCTGTCGGTACCCACGATTTCCGCGTCGAACTCCCGGTCGTCGTTGAGAACCACGCTCACCTCATCAACCTCGGATACGACGTGGGCGTTGGTCACCGCGTAGGTGGTCTCCCCGTTTCGCCGAACGATAACGCCGGAGCCGAGACCCTGCCTGCGGTACTGGCGGCCGTCGCCGTCTCCCCCATCCTCACCGTCGGGGCCGAAGAAGAACTCGAACGGTGACTGCTGTTCAACGTCCACTACGTCAACGACGTTCACCTCAACCACCTCCGGGGCGACCTCCCGGGCGACGTCACGGAAGGCGTCCTGGAAGCTCAGCGCCTGCCGACGCGCTGCGTCGGTCGAGGATGGTTCCGATTCCGGCCCGGTCTCGGCAGCGTTTCGTGAACCGCCGGAATCCGCGCCGTCGTTCTCGGGACGGGCCTCCTGCGCCCCTTCCCCGCTGCCGGCGGCCTGCTCGCCCTCGGCCGGGGTCTCCGCCGTGCCGCTCCCGCAGGAGACAAGCACGGCCACGAGTATCATGGAAACAACTGCGAACTTTCGTATGATCTTCATGGGAACCTCTGTTTTCGAATTGAATGGATACGTTAGTTCAAAGGTAGCAAGACAAATCGCCACAGGCTAATAACCCAAACCGGTTAGAGAAGCTCTCGTTGCACAAGCACAGAAACTATAATACGGTTTCACAGTACCGCTTCGGCATAGTATGTTTTAGGAACACGGTACGCTTGATGAAGAGAGGAACAACATGAGCACTGCAAAGCAGGAACAGACCGGGACTCAGGCAGATATTTTCCAGAAGTGCTACGACTTTCGCGAGGCTGCGGACGCCCGGGAACACGGCATATACCCCTATTTCAGACCCATAGAGGAGTACCGCGGCGGGCGAGTCGTTGCAGAGGGCCGGGAGCTCATCATGGCAGGCTCCAATAACTACCTCGGTCTCTCACTCGACCCGCGTGTACGCGAAGCCGCGCAGGCCGCCATTGACGGCTACGGCGCGAGCTGCTCCGGCTCGCGATTCATGAACGGCACGCTGAACATCCACGAAGAGCTCGAAGAGCGCCTCGCAGGTTTTGTCGGGAAGGAGTCGGCGCTGTGTTTCACCACCGGCTATCAGACGAACCTGGGGGCGATCTCCGCGCTCGTCGGCCGCGGCGAACACGTCATCACCGATAAGCTCAACCACGCATCCATCATGGACGGCATCTTTCTCACCCAGGGGATGAACCACCGGGTGGGCGTGCACCGCTACAAGCACAACAACATGGAGCAGCTCGAGGAGCTGCTTGCCGACATTCCCGCCGACGAGCCCAAGCTCATCGTCACCGACGGCGTATTCAGCATGGAGGGCGATATCGCGAAGCTGCCGTCACTTCGTGAGCTCGCCGACCGCTACGGCGCGCGCATCTACCTCGATGAGGCACACGCCATCGGCGTCGTCGGGGACACAGGCCGCGGGTCCCTCGAGCACTACCACGACACCGACCTCGCCGAGGTCGTCATGTGCACCTTCTCCAAGTCCTTCGGCTCCATCGGCGGTTTCGTCGCCGGCGCTCACGAAGTCGTGGATTACATCCAGCACTTTGCCCGCTCGCTCATCTTCAGCGCGAGCATGCCTCCGGCAAATATCGCGGCGGTCATGAAGTCCCTCGAGATCATCGAGGACGAGCCCGAGCGCGTCACGCGGCTTCAGCAGATCGCCACCAAGATGCTCGACGGGTTCTCCCGCATCGGCTACGACGTGGGCACATCCGAGACGGCCGTCATACCGCTCATCATCGGCAACAACGAGAAGACCTTTGCACTGTGGCAGTACTTCTACGAAAAGGGCGTGTACGTGAATCCGGTGATAAGCCCGGCCGTACCGCCGAACCGATCCCTGATCCGCACCTCCTACATGGCCATCCATGATGATGCGGATCTCGACCGGATTCTCGAGGTTGCCGAAGAGGGCGGGCGCAAGCTCGGCATCGTTTAGCGGCGCCGCCGGCGTTCCCGGCCGGCGCCCGCGTTCCCGGCGCCGCCCGCGGCGGCCAACCGCGGCCCGGCCGGCGCCCGCGTTCCCGGCGCCGCCGGCGGCGGCCAACCGCGGCCCGGCCGGCGCACCCCTACAGTGTAATCACCACCCGCCCGCGCACGTGGCCGGTTTCGCTTATGCGGTGCGCATCAGGAATGCCGTGCAGCCCCGGAACGGTGGTGATGCTCGTGCGCAGCGAGCCCTCGGCGAGGTGCCCCGCAATCCGCTGAAGCTGATACTGGTCGGGGCGCAGATGAAGGGTACGAACGCGGTGGGCGCCGATTCCCTGCGGGCCGGACACGGCATCGAGGGAGACCACGATCCCGTGTCTGGCGAGAACATCGAGGGATCGCTGCGTCACCTCACCCCCGACGGTATCTACCACCACATCCACCGCGCGCGTCGCCCGCTCGAAGTGGGCGGCGTCGTAATCGATGGCCTCGTCGGCCCCCAGTGAACGGATGAACTCCAGGTTACGCTGCGACGCGGTGCCGACCACTTCTGCACCCGCAGCCTTTGCAAGCTGCACGGCAATGTGACCAACCCCGCCTGCCGCGCCATGTACGAGCACGCGCCGCCCTTCGCCGACACGACCGAGATCGAAGAGTGCCTGGTAGGCGGCAAGGCCTCCAACCGGCACTGCCGCGGCATGGGCGTGGTCGACGGAATCCGGCTTTTTCACCACCTGATCCATGGGGATGCGCACGAACTCCGCGTACGCGCCCCCTCTCGGAAAGTCGGCAAGACCGAAGACCTCGTCCCCCACCTCGAACTCCCCGACGCGCCGGCCGCAGGCGACGACCGTCCCCGAGACGTCCCAGCCCGGGATTCCCGGAAGCGCACGGTCCGCGCTCCACAGTCCGACACCTTCCCGCGTCTTCCAGTCGAGCGGACTGATGCCGATGGCCCGCACCCGCACCACCACATCGTGAAGACGAGGCTCCGGCTGGTCGATTCTGATAAACTCCAGGACCCCGGCGTCTCCGAATCGCCGGATCGTCACGGCTTCCATGTGTTGTTCGTCGACAACCGGCGGAGCCTTTCGTGTCTTACGGGAAAACATATGGCTTGCGTGACTATAGGTGATGAAATCGCATTTGTGCAAGTGGCCCTGCTATGAGTATATTGCTGATAGAAACACTCATATCGAGGAGCGCACTATGAAACATGTTCCTCTTCTCGCCGGCTCGCTCGTTGCCCTGGCAGGGTTGCTGGGCGTAGTCCTGGCGGCAGGTGCACAGGAATCAGCCCCTTCCACACGGGAGATGACGATCGGCCGCGACGTCACGATAGAGGTCCAGCAGGGAGAGAAGGAGTACCCGGTCGAGCTCTCAGAGCGCGAGTGGCGCAGCCGCCTCTCGGATTTCGAGTACTACGTCCTCAGGGAGGACGGCACCGAGCGGGCCTTCGCCAATGAGCTCTACGACAACAAGCAGGAAGGCATCTACTACTCGCGGGCTACGGGGCAGCCCCTGTTCAGCTCCGAGCACAAGTACAAATCGGGGACCGGGTGGCCGAGTTTCTGGCGCCCCATAGACCAGGATGCGGTGGACTACTATATCGACCGAAAGATGTGGATGCAGCGCATAGAGGTCACCGATTCCTCGAGTGGATCCCACCTCGGGCACGTATTCGAGGACGGTCCCGAGCCGACGGGACTGCGCTACTGCCTGAACTCGGCGGCCCTTATCTTCGTGGCCGAAGGTGAGGAGCCACCTCAGATCGTGAAGGACTACCAGGCCAGATACGGCGAGTAGCCTTGTCGAGCGACGCCGCCCGTCGATCCGGGCGAAGATAACGCCACACCCCGTGTACGCACGGGGTGTTTTTGTTATATTTATGCGAGACTGCTGAGGAGGTCTTCATGAAGGTGAGATGGCGTGGCACGGCTCTCGTGGCTCTGGTGGTGGCACTGGCCGGATGCGGCGGCGGAGAGGAGATCTCGGTCGAGGAGGCGGAAGGCCGACAGGACACCGCCCGAAACGAGCTGTTGGAGAGGACCGTTCGCAAGCCGGGGCCCGGTGACTGGATGGAAGGCAGTATCGGGGGAACCTGGGTGTCCTCGATCAACAATGATCCGAAGACCTTCAACCCGGTCAACGTCACCGACGCGGAGACCGACTCAATTGTCAGCGTGCTCTACGACTACCTCGCCGACTACGACCCTTATGAGCGGGAGTGGACGCCGAACCTCGCCGACTGGGAGATCGAAGTCGACGAGGACGCCGGGACCCTGCGCGTGGTGTTTACCCTCCGCGACGACCTCTACTGGACGACACCGGGCCAATCCGCGGAGGAGGGCGTGAAGGTCACCGCAGACGACGTGGTGTACTGGTACCGTGAAATCGCCGGGGATCCCGCCTTCCAGATGAGCTCGAACGCCCAGCAGTACGTGGAGATGCCCGACGGCAGCACCGAGCGCATTACTGCCGAGAAGATCGACGAGCGCCGGTTCGCGCTGAATTACCCGCGGATCGTCGCCAACCCGCTGCTCTCCTCCAACATGGAGTTCGGCCCCCGCCACATCTACAAGCCGGCCAAGGACGAGGGCGGGGTGGAGGGCGTGCTGAACCTCTACAGCGTGGACTCCGAGGTCACCGAGATACCGTCTCTCGGCCCCTACCACATCGTGGAATACTCACCGGGCGTGCGCCTGGTGATGCAGCGAAATCCCGCGTACTGGAAGCAGGACGAGTGGGGCACCGGCATCCCCTACGTCGAGCGGGCGATCTACCGCATCGTCCCCGACCGCAACACCGAGCTTCTGCTCTTCCTCGACGGCACCAAGGATGTCTACAGCGCAAGGCCTGAGGATCTCGACCAGCTGCTCACCAGCGAAGATCCCGACTACACCGTTTACAACGGCGGCGAGTCGCTCGGCTCTGCACTGATCTCCTTTAATCAGAATCCGGAGAACCTCGATCCGGCAAAGCATTCCTGGTTCAAGCAGAAAGAGTTCCGCCAGGCGATGAGCTCGCTTCTCAACCGCGAGCGCATCGTGCGGCAGGTGTACCGTGGCCTCGCCGCGCCGGCACACCACTTCTTTGCCCGTGCAAACCCCATGTTCAACTCCGATATCGAGCTCGAGTACACCTACGACCCCGACCGCGCGGTGGAGCTCCTCGCCGGGATCGGCATCGAGCCGGACGAGGAGGGGATCATGCGTGATGGAGATGGCAACCCCATCGAGTTCGACATCAACATGGGCGCTGAGAGTACGCTTGCGATCGATATGGCCAACATTTTCGCCGATGAGCTCGACAAGGTCGGCATAACCCTCAACGTGCGCCCCATCGACTGGCAGGCCCTGATCGAGCGGATGACGAACACCTACGACTGGGATGCGGTAACCCTCGGCCTGGGAAGCAACTACTGGCCGACAGGCGGCTCGAACGTATGGCCGTCTCACGGGAATCTTCATCTGTGGCATCCGCTGCAAGAGGAGCCCGCGACCGAGTGGGAGGCCCGCATCGACCGACTCTACAACGAGGGCAAGTTCACCATCGACGAGGAGCGGCGCAGGGAAATCTATGACGAGTATCAGAGCATCATCCTCGAGCAGCTTCCGGTCATCTATACCGTGCACACCCTGTCCTTTCTCGGAGTGCGGGACAAATGGGCAAACGTCTACTACGATACGCTGGGCGGCCTCGAGACCGAACGCGTCTTTCTCGAGGACGAGGATTGACCACACGGCGGACAAGCAGGACGCCTGAGTGATGAAACGACTCGTACCGCTTCTCCAACAGGCAGGGCGCCCGCTCATGCCGGTGTTCGGAAAGCTCTACGCATTCCGCGGGCGACATCCGCTTCTGGTATTCATCATGACGCGCGCGGTGTCCATGGTGACCATCCTCCTCGTGCTCGGCCTGCTGGTATTCGGGCTCATGTCGCTGTCTCCGGGGAACATCGTGGACAACTATGTCCGCAGCCGCATGCTGACGCAGGCGGAGTTCAGGCAGCAGGACAACACCTACAGCGAAGAGGCAATCGAGGCGGCAAAGGAGCGGCTCGGACTCAACGATCCCTTCTACGTACAGTACGGGCGATGGCTCAGGCAGGTCTTCGTCGACCATGATCTCGGCAGGAGTCTGATCTCCCGCGCCCCCATTCTCTTTCTCGTGCGGGACAGAATGATGAACTCGCTCATTCTGAATCTGATATCGCTGTTCTTCCTCACCATCATCTCCTTCGGGCTCGGGATCTACTTCTCCTCCAAGGTCGGCACGCGCGTGGACCTCGCGGCGACCTTTACCGCGCTGTTTCTCCATGCGTTCCCCGGTATCCTCCTGCTCATTCTGCTGCAGCTCTTTGCCTACGTGTCGGGCCTCTTCCCCATCACCGCCTATCCGGATTTCCCCTTTCAGGAGGCGCCGACCCGGTTCGTGTTCAGCTACGTCCACCACATCATTCTCCCGCTCATCGGCGCCTTCCTCGGCGGGATCGGCGGGACGATGCGGATGATCCGGGCGACCATGCTCGACCAGCTCGGAAAGCCCTACATCACCTCGCTGCGCAGCCGCGGCGTGCCGGAGCGTCGCGTATATCTCGCGCACGCCTTCCGAAACACGCTGAACCCCTACATCACCTCGAGCGCGAACCTCTTCGCCGGGCTCTTCTCCGGATCCCTCATACTGGAGATCATCTTCTCCTACCCGGGGATCGGACGGTTGATGTACGAGGCGGTGCGCCAGGAAGACATCAATCTCGTGCTTGCGAACATCATGTTCATCAGCTTCCTGATTCTCCTCGGTATGGTGGTCGCGGATATCCTTCTTGCGGTGGTCGACCCCCGCATCAAGTACGGGAGCGAGTGACGGTATGCGGCGCTTTCTCTACCGTCTGTTCAGACGAAAGGTAGCCCTCGTCTCGGTGATCGTCCTCATCATGCTCTACGGCGGGATGTTCTTTGCCGAGTTCATCTCCCCCTACGAGCATACGACGGTGTTCGAGGAGCACCCCTATCATCCGCCGAACTTCCGACTCTACTCCGAGCGTCTCGGCTTCCGGCCCCAGGTGCAGAAGACCATCCTCGTCGACCAGATAAACTACCGCTACCTGCGGCTCTCGGATGTCCACGTGCCTGTAAAGCTCTTCGTACGCGGACCGGAGTACAAGCTGTGGAACCTCATCCCGATGAACGTCCACCTCTTCGGCACGACCGAGCCCTATCAGGCAGGAGAAACCTGGGAGGACGGCGGTCAGACCTATCCGGTCTACCTCTTCGGCGCCGACAATCTGGGGCGGGATCTCTTCTCGCGGGTGCTCTACGGCTCGCGCATCTCGCTCACCATCGGATTCCTCGGGATCGCTATCTCGCTGACGCTTGCCATCATCTTCGGGGGGCTTGCGGGCTACTACGGCGGGATCACCGACTGGATCATCATGCGGGTCGCCGAGCTCTTCATCCTCGTGCCCGGCTTATACATGATCCTGTTTCTGCGGTCCATCCTCTCACGTGATCTGAACTCGGGGCAGGCCTTTATCATCATTACGGTCATTCTGTCGCTGGTCGGCTGGCCGGGGAGCGCCCGGCTCATTCGCGGGCTCGTGCACAGCATAAAGCGGGAGGACTTCATCACTGCGGCCCAGCTTCAGGGGGTGCCGCCGCTTGTCATCATCTTCAAGCAGATC
>JAWLDL010000047.1:0-10508 GCA_041686675.1 Spirochaetia bacterium
ACGAGTGATTCTTCGCGCACCCGCGAGATCGAGGTTGCGAGGCCCGTCGTGCGGTCTACCTCGATGTAAGCGCCGTAGATGATGCCGGGGGTGTCCGCGGGGCTGTTTCGCAGCGGGAGCTGGGTTTTCATCCGCTCCACCGAAATGCCGGGATCGAAGCCGATAACGCTGTCCCGCGGCGCGCAGGCCCCGAGGTCGGAGATATAGGCCGTCCCTTTCGGGAGTACCCGCTCGTCGGCGGTTTGCACGTGGGTGTGGGTGCACACAACGGCGGCTACCTGGCCGTCGATGTGCCACGCCAGCGCCTCTTTCTCGTGTGGCGCCTCCGCGTGGAAATCCACCAATATGAGATCGGTCCCGTCTTTCAGCTTTCGGATGACTTCCTTGCCCTTGCGAAAGGGGCAGTCGGTTGTCGGCATGCGAACCCGCCCCTGCAGGTTGATGACGCCGACACGAACACCCTTTGCCTCGACCACGCAACTGCCGTGGCCGGGGTTGCCGCCCGGATAATTCGCCGGCCGCAGTATCCGCTGTTCGGAATCGAGATAGGAGTAGGCTTCCTTGCGTTGCCAGACGTGGTTGCCGGTGGTCAGAACGTGGAAGCCGCTTGCGAAGAGCTCGGAGGCGATTTCCTCGGTGACACCGAAGCCGTCGGCGGCGTTCTCGGCGTTTATGGTAATGAAGTCGGCGGAGTACTGTTTGACGAGTTTGGCAACACTCGTGAGAACAGCCCGATAGCCGGGCTGTCCCACGATGTCGCCGAGCATGAGTACCCGAAAGCGCTTAGCGGGCATACTCGATGATGCGGGTCTCGCGTATCATGGTCACCTTGATGCGTCCCGGATAGCGCAGCTGATTCTCGATCTCGCGCGCTATGCTCTTGGCCACGTCCTTGGCCTCGACGTCCGACACCTGCTCGTGGTCCACCATGATGCGGAGCTCGCGGCCGGCCTGTATGGCATAGGCCTTTTCCACACCGTCGAACTGTTCCGCGATCTTTTCGAGATTCTCCAGGCGCTTGATGTAGTTATCGAGCGTCTCGCGACGCGCGCCCGGTCGGGATGCCGACAGGGCATCGGCAATCTGCACGATAACGGATTCCACACAGCTGTGGGGAACATCACCGTGATGCGCCGCCACCGCGTTTATCACCCGATCGTCCTCACCAATGCGCTTGAGCAGCTCCACCCCGAGCTCGATGTGACTCGAGTCACCATCACTCTCTATTCCCTTTCCGACATCGTGAAGGAGGCCGCCGCGCTTGGCGATCTCCCGGTCGGCGTCGAGCTCTGCGGCAATCATGCCGGCGAATACCGACACTTCCTTACTGTGCGCAAGGACGTTCTGACCGTAGCTCGTGCGGTATTGAAGCCGACCGAGTCCACGAATAGCCTCGGGCTTCATGTGATGGATACCGAGCTCGTAGAGGACCTTCTCGCCCTCTTCGTAAATGGACTGACTGATCTCACCGGTAACCTTCTGCACGACCTCTTCGATACGGGTCGGGTGAATGCGCCCGTCGGAGATCAGCCGCTCGAGCGAGCGTCGGGCGACCTCTTTTCGCACCGGGTCGAAGCATGAGACGACGACCGCCTCGGGCGTATCGTCAATGATGACGTCGACCCCGGTCAGTGTCTCGAGGGTCCGGATGTTTCGGCCTTCGCGGCCGATAATCCTCCCCTTCATCTCGTCGTTGGGGAGACTCACCGACGTGACGGTAACCTCCGCGTTGATCTCGGAGGCCTTCCGCTGAATGGTCGAGACAAGAATCTCGCGCGCCTGTTTGTCGGCGGTGAGGTTCGCCTCCTGCTCAATCTTGTTTATCAGTCCCTGAGCCTCGTGGCGTGCCTCGTCCTCGAGGGACTGAACGATCATTTTTTTGGCGTCATCGGCGGTCAATCCCGATATGCGTTCGAGCTCTTCCCGCCACTGGGCCTCCTGTCGCCCCACATCCTCTTCTCGTTCTGCCAGTTTCCTCTCACGGTCGGTGAAGGCCTGCTGCTGTCTCTCGACCGCAGCCTGCTTCTCTTCTAGGTTTTCTTCCTTTTGCAGTACCCGTTTCTCGAACTTCTGGAGTTCGTTTCTGCGCTCCCTGAGCTCTCGTTCCTGTTCGTTTCGCTCCTGGAGTAACTTGTCCTTCGTTTCAAGAATCAGTTCCTTCTTCTTTGCTTCCGCTTCTTTTATCGCGTCTTTCTTCAGGCGTTCGGCTTTCTGTTCTGAGGAAGAAAGCTGAAATCTGGCATATAGCCATCGAATCGTCCAACCTAGAATCAAACCCGCAAGAGGAAGGGCTATGATCAGCATAAGCTGCATACGCACCCTCCTGCGTCTGTATGATCCTTTAACCTAACCCAGTTAATGCGTGGTGTCAATATGGAGTGTATATATAACTATACAGATACTACCACTGGAGGTCGTCAAAGGTGAGCCGGACACTGCGCCTGTCGTCGACGCGGATTCCGGACTTGCGGTAGACGTCCCCGTCCTCGTCTTCGGCTCGAAGATCGATGCTCGCGGCCCCGGGAGGTACCGGTATGGTTTCGGTGACGAGGTCGCCCGCCCTGATGGGTGAGTCCACATCGAGCTCAGTCCACTCCCCGTCTCCCGCGGCGCGATAGGAGAGGTGGACCAGCCTGTAGTTCGTGTCGTTGACCACGCGAAGCTCCCACACCCCGGAAGCTACCGTCTGCCCGCCGAAGTGCAGATCGTCGAGCGAAATTCCGAGAGATCGGTTCTCTGCGAGATCAACATTCTGCTTCAGGTAGCGATCACCCTCGGAGTCGACGGCAAGGACGAAACGATCCCCGCCGGTAGCGGCCACCGTCACCTCGCCACCGGGAAATAGCGGAGATCCGGAGATGAGATTCTCACCGCGGGCGCCCTCCGGATCGGAGAAAAGATAGAGCTCCTGCATCCGGTAGTCGGTTTCGTTTCGTATCCTGACCTCGACCGCCTGCGCATGGATAGCCTGCGAGGCAATGAGGTAGACTGCGAGTACGAGCAGATACCGTGACGTCTTCCGCATATGCATCATGTGGTCCCCGTCACATAATACACCACCTGGCTCTGGAGTACATGCATGAGTGACGCGAAATTCGAGAAGATAATCGAGCTTACCAACGACGCGGAGGCCCGGCTGCTGCACGCCCACCTCGAGGAGCGGAACATCCCGCACCTGATCAGAAGCTATCACGACACCGCATACGACGGGATCTTTCAGGTGCAGTTCGGCTGGGGCCACATCGAAGCGCCGGCCGAGTACCGGGAGGAAATTCTCCGCATTCACGAGGACCTCGCCGGGGGCTGAATCGGGCCTCGGCGGGGCCGCGTCGGGGCCACATCGGCGCAGTTTCAGGAAAGCGTTCGGGCGTCGCCGCCGAAATCGCCACTGAACTCACCGGCGTACTCATCGAACACGTCGCGGTCCGAGAGGGTTTCCTCCGGCATGTCGAGCCGCCGGTCATGTCGCTCGTCGCGGCGTCTGAGCCGCAGCGTGCGTCGCAAGCCGCGCTGCAGAAACGTGAGCATGTCCCGCAGCAGGATGTCGATGTCGTCGTCCTCGATGTGGTAGATAAGCGTGTTGAATACCGAGATCACGAGGCGAGTGGGGTCATCATAGAGGCTGGTCCGAAAGACCCCCTTCCTGCTGCCCTCGAGGATGATCTCCCGCAGCATGTCCTCCACCCGTCGTCGCAGTGATGTCGAACGGCCCTCGCGGGCATCGAGCCCGGGGTAGGCATACTTTGCATCACGCAGGAGAACACCGCGCAGAATGCGGTTCTGTCGCACCCCGAGCGTCACAAAGCGATAGACGGCCTTGAGTTTGTTCATGGGCGAGCGAAGCCGCGATATGATCCGCTCGGCCTTGCGAATACCCTCGCGCTCCACGAGATCGAGGATGTGACCGTAAAAGTCCTCTTTGCTCGAGAAGTGGTTGTAGAACGTGCCGACACTCAGCGACGCGCGCGCGGTGACCTGGCTGATCGAGACGTCCTTATAGCCGTCGCGCGCGAATAGCTGCATGCCGACTGAAAGAAGGAGTGCCCGCTTGTCTGCCTCCATTGCTGCCTCCGGGCACTCACTATAAACGAAATGAATATTCTGTTCAAATATTCACCCCAGCGTTACTCCAAAAACCCTCCGTCGAAGCGACCAAACCGGGATTTCGGTTAGAATTCCGTTTACAGCCTGATCAAAGTTGACAATGAGTGGGCCAAAACTATACTGCACGTGACATTAGCGGTGCGGAAGGCGGCCGCGCATTTCGTTCGGGAGGGGTCATGTCGTCGCACAACAGCGCTACGGCCACGAAGCAACGAAAAACCGATTACCAGCTTCGGTGCCTTGCCACCGGACACAGCGTTCAGGATCGAGCGCTTGCCGGCGAGAGCATGACGCTCACTTGTCCCGAGGCACCGAAACCGTCGTTTCTGCGCACCGAATACGCCAAACGTCGTCTCGACGTAGGGGCTCCGTCCGAAGGCCTGTACCGATTCGCGGACTGGCTGCCGGTACAGCGTCGCCTCGCCGGCTCCTCGGCCCCGGTTACGTTCAAGAGTGAGGGCCTCGCAGAAGCCCTCGACATGAACGAGCTCTACATCACCTTCAGCGGCTACTGGCCCGAGCGCGACGCCCGGATGTACACCGGCACGTTCAAAGAATGCGAGGCCTACAGCGTTGCCGCGCGTGTGAGCGCGTCCTATCCGGACACGCTGGTAGTGGCCTCGGCCGGAAACACCGCGCGGGCGTTCATGCGGGTGTGCTCGGAGAATCGGATTCCCCTCGTCATCGCCATCCCCGAGGAAAACCTCGACGCACTTTGGAGCGTGGGCCCCGTCGACCCCTGCGTCAAAGTACTTGCCGCCGGGGGAAACGCCGATTACAGCGATGCGATACGCCTGGCCGGCCTCGTCGCCGGAATGGACGGCTTCGTGGCCGAGGGCGGCGCGAAGAACGTGGCGCGCCGCGACGGCATGGCGACGACCGTCCTCTCGGCGGTAACGGAGATCGGCCGGGTTCCGGACGCCTACTTCCAGGCGGTGGGAAGCGGCACCGGCGCCATCGCGGCGTGGGAGGCGAATCTTCGGTTCATCGAGGACGGCCGTTACGGCAACCACAAGATGCGGCTGATTCTTTCGCAGAACAGCCCCTTCCTGCTGCTGCATGACTCATGGCAACGCGGCAGCCGGGAACTCGTCAACATCGACGAGTCGGTCGCGAAGAGGCAGATCCATGAGATCCGGGCAAAGGTCCTCTCGAATAGAACCCCGCCCTACTCGGTGCACGGCGGGCTCTTCGACGCGCTCTCCGATACCGACGGCACGATTCTCGCCGTCGACAACGAAGCGGCAGACCGGGCGCTCCACCTCTTCCGCCGCACCGAGGGCATCGACGTCGCGCCCGCCGCCTCGGTCGCCGTTGCGAGCCTCATCGACGCGCGGCGGCGCGGCGAAGTCGGCCACGATGATGTGGTGATGCTCAACATCACCGGCGGAGGATATGCACGAGTGTTCGCGGACTTCGACCTCGTGCATGCACAGGCGCACGCAGTAATAGACAAGCGCCATTTCAGCGAATCGAAGGTTCGTCGCGTGCTTGATCATCTCTTTCAGTCATAGGAGAAGGCATATGTCGCCACAGGACAGTTCCGTACTCGAGACCACCACACACGTTGATCTCTTCGCCAAGTGCGACACCGACGCCGGGTATTTCGGCGGTCAGCGCGTGGAAGACGATCACTACTACACGCGGCCCATCCTGCCGCCCAGACCCGGCACGGTCATGGACTTCCAGGGTGAGCCCAAGATCATGTGGTCGGTGAACAACTACCTCGGCCTCGCCGATCACCCCGACATCAAGCGGGCCGCACTGCAGGCGGTCGAGGAGTTCGGGACCAGCGCACCCATGGGATCGCGCATGATGACCGGCAACACCGAGTACCACCGCGCCCTCGAGCGCCGTCTCGCGGAGGTCGCCCAGAAAGAGGCCGCGTTCCTCTTCAACTACGGGTACCTCGGCGTGATGGGGACGATCGCCTCGCTCGTCGGGCCCGACGACATCGTGGTGATGGACAAGCTCGCCCACTCCTGCATCGTCGACGGAGCCTTCCTCGCCCCCGGAACGATGCGCGTGTTCAAGCACAACAACATGGAGAGCCTCGAAACGGTGCTCAAAAAGGTGAACCGCGAGCGCAAGGGCGGCGTGCTGATCGTCACCGAGGGCGTCTACGGGATGACCGGCGACGTCGCAAAGCTGAGAGAGATCGTGGACCTCAAGAATCGCTATGACGCACGGCTCTTCATAGATGATGCGCACGGATGGGGCGTCATGGGAGAGCAGGGCCGCGGCTCCGCCGATTACCTCGGCGTGCAGGACGGCGTCGATGTCTACTTCGGGACCTTCGCCAAGTCATTTGCCGCGATCGGCGGCTTCTCCGCGGCGGACAAGAAGGTCGTCGACTGGATCAGCTACAACGCCCGCACGCAGGTCTTTGCCAAGAGCCTGCCGATGGTCTACGTGAAGTCCCTGGACACCACACTCGACCTCGTCACCGCCGCCGACGACAACCGCGAGCGCATGTGGAAGAACTCCAACATGCTGAAAGACGGCATTTCCGATCTCGGCTACTTCGTCGGCCCCGGCGAGTCGCCCATATGCGCGGTGTTTGCCCCTCTTCACGATCAGGACGTGGTCACTGTCGGGAAGCAGCTCATCCGCTACTTCCGCGACCGCGGCGTGTTCGTCACCGCGGTCACCTACCCCGTCATTCCGATGGGACTGGTGATGTTCCGCATGATCCCAACCGCCGAACACAACGAGGAGGAGATCACCCGCACGATCGAGGTCTTCAAGCAACTGCGGGATGAGTCCGACTTCGATATTCGGCTCGGGGACGAGGACGTGCGCTCGATACGCAAAGTGTACGGACAAGCGTAGATCGACGCGAGGATTGGCGCTGCCGCGCCGGAGTTTTCGCCGCGGCAGCGCAACTACAGCGTGCGCGTCCGCTTCAGCGAGAGCAGCCGGATCAACCACCGCGGTACCGACTTGCCCGGGCCGCCCTTCGTCAGATTGACGTTGAGGCCGAGCGCGGGCAGGATCGGTAATCTGTGCGTCTCCACGAACTCGACCAGGGTTCCGGCCGGGTCCTCGACATAGGCAAAGCGGCCGCCGGCCTCCCCCATGTCAAAGGTCTCGCCGGAATCGACGGTGAACGCGATGCCCGCCTGCTCGCAGGCGGCCTTGAGCGCGTCCATACCCTGGATATCGAAGCACAGATGGATGAATCCGAGATCACCCCAGTAACGATTCGCGAAAATCGGGCTGCCCGCCTCGTCGAGGGACTGAACGAGCTCGATCGCGGTCTCGCCGAGAAGCGGTGCGAAGCCGCCGGTGCGGGGCCGGGAGTGCTCGAGGAGGACTCGTCGAACCCGGCGCTCGCCTCCGGGCAGCGCGGCGAGGTCGACGAAGGCGCCGGTCTCATCGTAGACGACGCGGTCGTAACCGAGTATCTCCTGGTAGAGGGGGAGCGTGCGGTCGATCTCGGGAGTGCCGAGCATGACGCCGGAGACGCCGCCGACGCGCCCTGAGGTACGTGAGAACCAGTCCCCGCCCTCGACTATCTGAAACGCATTCCCGAAGGGATCCTGCACGAAGAAATGTTCGCGGCCGGCAGGATCGGTTCCGGGGGCGGACAGCAGGGTCGCACCGGCCTCGCGGAGCGCTGTGTAGGCCTCTGCGACCCCGCCGGACTTCAACCGCGGCGCGAGGATTCCGTGATCGCCGAGTACAGGCGGTCGCGGCGGCCCCGCGGGCGTGCGGCTGGTGTACTGCCACACCTCGAATCCGCCACCACCGCGCATGTTGATGGCAAGGGCGGCCTGCCGGCTCTGCACGGTACCCCCGGTATACGGCGTCATGAAGGGTGCCTCCGCCGCATCATTGAAGGCGGGAACATCGAAGCCGAAGTTGTCCGCGTACCACGTCCAGGCGGTCGAAAGATCGCTCACGCCGATTCCAACCTGCTGTATCCCCGTCACTCTGTACTCACGTTCGGTCACTACTCTCTCCTGTGCGTTCCCATCAGTTTTTGGACTCTCGGCCCGGCCCGCAGCCCCGCGCGCCACCCTCTACACCAGCAGCAGGGCCCAGTTTGCGCCGACAGCCACCACCATGAACAACCCCCCGGCCACCGTGGTGGTCGCAACGCGTCCGGCCGGGGGCTCCTGCGGCTTGCCGGGCTGGTATAGCGAATCGAGAATATCATCGATGCTGCCGATAAGCCGGCGCGCCTCGAGCTTCTGCCGCTTTGTCTCGACAATGCGCTCGAAGTAGTAGAAGAGCCGAACGAGCAAGCCGCCGAGACGCCCGGGAAGCTTCAGATCGGGTCGGATACTGAACAGAGAGATGAACACGAGGCCGATGATGGTCAGACCTTTCATCACCCCATTTCGCAGCGCCCCCTCGGTTATGGCGAACGGGCCGGCCGAAACAAGCACCCTGCCCATGGGGGTGAGCAGATTGAAAAAGGTGATGGAGCTCACCATCACCACGAAGTACAGCCACTTGATCTTCTTGCCGGCAACGGTGGATAGGCCCGCGAACAGCAGAACCTGTGCGATCCGCAGCAAGAGCTCGTCCTGGAAGAGATACGCCGGCAGAATGAGCGCGCTCGTGATGAACAGGTGCAGGGGACTGGTATTACGGGTGAAGAAGTTATCCTTCGAGCGCATCACGAACCCTCCCGAGCCACCTCGACTGTTCCCAGAACTTCTGCGCAAACAACCCCACCGCGAGACCGCTTCCCACACCCAGGGCTACGAAGGGTGGCGCGATAATCCAGGCGCTGAGTCCGAAGATGAAGCGAATGCTGAGATACAGTTGCACCACGTTTGACGCGATGGCCCCGAATACGCTCACACCGACGAGGCTGATACGATCCCCGAACAAACGATCGGCGGCGAGCATCACGAAGACGCTGGCAAAGGAACCTCCGAGAGAGAAGAGAAACACGTAGGAGGCAAGCGTGCCGTTTATCAGCCCCTGACCGAGCACTTTGAGAAGCACCAGCAGGAGCACGTACCCGGGCGAGAAGAGCCTGAGGCTTATGATGACGGGCAGGTTGGCCAGACCGAGCCGGAAGAACGGAAAGGGTTTGGGGAAGAGGTATTCGATCGTCGCGAAGAAGAGACAGGTCGCCCCGAGGAAGGCAATGAGATCGAGTCGCTCGTAGGTTCGCGGATGGCTGTCGGCGAGAGAACGCATCATAGTCGGCGTGCCAGGATGAAGGTGATGTTGTCCCGGCCCCCACCGGCGTGCGCGAGCTCGAGAAGTCTCGCACCCGCTGCATTGAGGTCTTCGAGCTCCGAGATGGTTCGCTCTATCACGTCGTCGGGAACCATGTCGCTCAATCCGTCGCTGCACAGCAGAAAGACGTCACCGGGCTCTCCCTCACTCCCGAACTGCCGCGCCTCGAGGAAGAAGTCCTCCTCGGAACCGAAGCAGTTCGCAAGGATGTTGCCCGGAATCCGCGGATCACCGGAGAACTCGCGAAGCGTATGGTCGCGGGAGACCTGCCGCAGCACCCCGTTTCTCACTACGTAACAGCGGCTGTCGCCGGCGTGCGCGAGGAAGAACTGCTCATCGTAGAGGACCACGCCCGTGAGTGTCGTCGCCATACCCCGATGCCGCGGGTTGACGCGCGCCCGTGTGAGAAGCTCATCCTGGATACTGCGGGCTATCTCGGTAAGCCGCTGAGAAAGGGCCGTCGGTGAAAGCCCGTCCTCGAGCGCTGCGATCTCGTCGCGAAACGCCGTGAGGACGTCCCTGCTCGCTACTTCGCCCGCAGCCTGTCCGCCGAGCCCGTCGGCCACCGCCATTACGTAGGGACGGCCCGGGGTCGAGATCTCGTGCACGCCGTCATAGCGGTCATCACGCAGCATGCGGGTGCCGAGCAGCGCCATATCCTCGTTGTGGTTTCGTTGAAGTCCGACGTCACTCGTCGCGTGTACTGCCAGTTTCATGAAGCAGCCCCAGTATATGGAGATCCGGATTGACCGACAAGCTCATCAATAGTCAGGGCCCCGACCGGTGAGACGCAGGTGTGCCTTGTCGAGAAGCAGACGGGTATTTTCGAAGGTGAGAAGTGCCCGTGCCTCGGCATAGGATGCCCAGCGGTGCTCGGATATCTCGTCGACCTGCTCCCGAACTTTCGGTCGCCACACCCGCGCGAGGAAATAGACGACTTCCTTTCGACGCCCCTTCGGCGTGAGGTAATAGATGCGCTCGTAGAATCCGTGCCGGAAGTGCGGGTGCAGACCGGTCTCCTCATGGATCTCGCGCACCGCCGTCTCGCGCTCGCCCTCGCCCTTCTCGGTATGCCCTTTCGGGAAGCTCCAGTGCCCGCCGTTCTCGTGGCGAAGCAGCAGATATCGGATACCCACCAGACTCCGCCGATAGATAATCGCCCCGCATGACTTCCGAGTCGACGAGCGTCCGGCGGTTTCGAG
>JAWLDL010000048.1:0-10347 GCA_041686675.1 Spirochaetia bacterium
TGCGCATGCCGGGAAACATAGAGGGTCGCCTCGCCGATCTGCAGGCCGCACTCTTCCGGGAACAGGGTCTGATCTCAGCCCGCGCCCTCCCCCCGCTGGTCCCGCTTCTCTGGACCCGGACCCCACCCGAGCTCGCCGCCGTGGATCCGGCACCGCTTCCGCCGCTGACCGTGACCGGCCCCGCAGCCGGGAACGCCGGGGTCGTCCTCGGACTCTCGCCTCCCGGCCCGCTCGAGGAGCTCGCAATGCGCCTCGGCGAGACCGCTCGGGACGGGGGTGAAGGCGCGAGCGCCGGGACGGGCGGAGCCACGGAGGACGGTCTCCCCTTTGCCCTCGGCCCGCCGGCGATACTTCTTGCCCCCGCCCTGCCGGGCCACGAGGCGGCGCCGGGCCACGCGGCCGCGATGAGCATGGACGCCGTTGTCGGCACGGTAATCCGCAGTTTCACCCTCGCAGTCATCGAGATCCGCGTATGGGAAGGAGAGGGGCCCGAGCGCGTGGTGTGGGAGGAGGTTGCCCGGCGTCGTCTGCGAAAGCAGAGAGCGTGATGCGACGCCGGCCGGCTTCTACTCCCGGGCGGCCACCACGAGATCGCGGCCGGCCTCTTTTGCCTCGTAGAGCGCGGAGTCGGCGGCCTCGGTAAGCTCGTTCATGGTCCCGCAGGCCGGAAATCCGGCAATTCCGCAGCTCAGGGTCACGTAGAAGTCCCGATCACCTGCCTGCTGACGAACCTGACTGAAGGTTTCCCTGATCTCGCCCATGATGCGCGCGGCGTCACGGGCGGTGGTATCGAAGAGAATCACCCCGAACTCCTCTCCGCCGTACCTCCCGATGATGTCGGTGCGCCGCAGGCGTTCCTGCAGCAGGCGCGCGAGGCTCTTCAGCACCCGATCTCCGGTAAGATGGCCGTAGGTGTCGTTCACGGACTTGAAATTGTCGAGATCGATCATGGCAAAGCAGAGGCTGTGGCCCATCCGCTCTGCGCGCTGCAGCTCCTGTCCGAGCTTCTCCCGCAGGTTCGAGTGGTTGAGCAACCCGGTGAGCGAATCACGTTCCATGAAGAATCGCATACTCCGGGTCCGCTCGGCGCGAATCCGCACTGCGTTCACGAGGGCAATAGGATCCACGGGCTTGGAGATGAAGTCGTCCCCGCCCTGACTGATGGCGCGGAACTGCTTCAGCGGATCGGTTTCCACCGAGAGGAAGATGATCGGTATCCCGACGTATGCCTCCTGCTGCCGGATGAGCTTCGCAAGCTCTACACCGGTTGCCCCGGGCATGTACATATCCATCAGGATGAGCTCCGGCTTCTCCTCCACGAGGATCTCGAACACGTTCCGTGGGTCGGTTGCAACGGCCGTGAGCATACCGGCCTTCTGAAGGGTCAGTGCGAGGTAGGACACCTGATCGGGGTCATCGTCGACGACAAGCACGTGATAGGGACGCGCCTCGTTTCTTGAGGCAAGGGACTCGGTCGCGTCGATGAGCTGGGAGATATCGAGGGGCGAGGCAAAGAAGGCGTCGCCGCCGAATCGCACCGCCGAGAGCCTAACGTCGTAGGTGTCCGCGTCGGAGACGAAGATGATGCTCAGGTGATCGCTGTAGGAGTCCTTGAGCTGCGGAAGCATGCGCCGGCACTCGTCATCATCGCGGATCACATTCACGTCGATGATAGCGATGACCTGCTGATCACCCCCGACACTCGCCTCTATCGCCTTCGGCCCGTCGATGCGCTCCACCGGGAAGCCGAAAAACCCGAGCTGGTGGAAAAGATCGTTTGTGGTTGCCTCGTCGGTAAGCCACAGCAGCACGAGCCGCTCCCTGTAGGCGTCCTCGGAAGGCTCCACCTCTTCCATCGTCGCGGACTCGAGAAGCGAGATCTTGGTTGATGTCTGCGGTTTTCGGGCCGCCGTCTCGAGCTCGCTCATCAGGCTCCCGAGATCGTCCTGCGGCTCGCTCCCGTCGAGAAGCGCCCTGGCATGATGCTCGATCCTCCGGGCGACCGCCGACACATCCCTGAACCCGAACGTCGACCCCGAGCCGGCAAGCTTGTGCGCAAGCCCCCGCACGTCTTCGAGGTTGTCATCGCGTTTCGCGCTCGCCTGCGCGCGCGAGACGACAGCGCGCAGTTCCCGCACTTTGTCCGGAAGCTGCCTGGCGAACTTGATGCTCAGCTCCTCCATCCGCTCGCGGACCTTACCGGACAACAGGCTCATCGATACCTTCTCCGTTCATGGATACTCATTCTGGATACCCAACTATAGTGGCAACTCAGTTTCGTATCAAGGAATATCCTCGGTCTGCGGCGCGGGAGTCTTCTCCTCGAAGAGGCAGAGGTCGGCAATGGGACAGCGGAAACAGGCAGGATTGCGGGCGGTACACACGTAGCGGCCGTGGAAATTGATCGCCATGGAGAGCTCCGTCCTGATGTCGGAGGGCACGATGGCCACGAGCTCGCGCTCCACGCGGTCCGGCTGCCTCGCCGTGGTGAAGCCGATTCTGCGGACAACCCGGCCGAAATGCGTGTCCACCACGATCGACGGCCGGCCGCAGAGCACGCCGAGAAGAACGTTGGCCGTCTTTCGCCCGACACCCGGCATACCGGTAAGCCCCGCCATGGTACACGGGAGCTCTCCTCCGTGCTGCTCGGCAAGTGCCCGTGCGGCAGCCCGGATATTTCGGGCCTTCGCCCGGTAGAACCCCGTGGAGAAGATAAGCGCCTCGATATCGGCGGGCTCCGCGGCGGCGAGGGCCTGCGGTGTGGGAAAGCGGCGGAAGAGCTCAGGGGTGACCCGATTCACCTGCGCATCGGTCGTCTGAGCGGAGAGGATCACTGCGATGAGAAGCTCGAAGGGCGATGAGTACGCGAGAAGCGGTCTCTTGTCCGGATAGAGCGGGTCGAGCCGGTCGAAGACGGCAACCGCGCGCTCGGTCGGCGTCACCGGCCCGCGCCCTCCCCGGGGTCCGCGCCCTCCGACGAGTCCGTCGCCTCCCCGGAACCCGCAGCCGATTCCGACCCCGCGTCCGGCCGGCCCTGCCGGCGTCTCCGGTGACGCCGGTAGCCGGCGGCAATCTCTGCGAAGCTGAAGCGGTCGGGCACCGGATCATGCCCGCCGTCAAAGAATCCGCCGGTGCAGCGCACCACCCGCGCACTGCCGAGCGCGAACCCTTTCAGAGCACCGTGTTTGAGAATCGCCTCGACGGTGTAGTGCGAGCAGCTCGGATGGTAGATGCAGGTATCCGGCAGCATCGGTGAGATCAGCCAGCGGTAGGCGTACACCGGGACGAGCATGAGGTAGCGTGGGATCCGGATGAGAACATGTGCCACGGCCGCACCCGCATGGGCGAGCCGCCGCGGCCCGCTGTTGCCCGAGCGCAGATCAGTGCTCATGGGGCTCGAGCAGGAAGGGTTCAGGCAGAAGATCGCGAAAGCGGACCGTACGCTGTATCCCGTCGAGGTTGGCAAGATGAATCGGAAACTCAGGCGGGCAGAACTCCGCGAGCACCTGCAGGCACAGGGCACAGGGCACCGAAGCGGGATCCGCATCGGTCACGACAACGAGGAACTCCGGACGAGGGGAATCCGTCGCGGCGAGCATATTGAAGACCGCCACCCGCTCGGCACAGACCCCGGCGCCGTAGCTCGCGTTCTCCACGTTGCAACCGGCAAACATCAGGTCGCTGTCCGCCACCTTGATGGCCGCACCCACCCGGAACTCCGAGTAGGGGGCGTACGCATGGTCGCGGGAAGCCATTGCGAGATCGTAGGCGCGTTGCACATCATCCATAGATTTATACACTACCACGCGTTCGGTCGCCATGAGAAGCGAGGTATATAGAACCGTGTTGGTGCAAATCGCGCTATTTCGTTGTCACACATCACTGGAGCGATCGTCCTGGTGCGGCAGATTCGGTATCCCATCATATGTGGCTCCATTTTCACCGAACGTATAGCCTTAGCGTCATACCAACAACACGCTTCTTGATACCTCACTCATGCTCCCTCCTGCCGTGCCCGCGGAGCGAAGAACAACGACTGCGCCCGCGAGAACACCCAGTCGACGATGAGGGCAAAGAGTGCGGCGGTCATCGCGCCGGAGAACACGAAGGCGATGTTGTCCCGCACGAGCCCGCCTATGATGATCACGCCGAGGCCCCCGGCGCCGACCACGGCGCCGACGGTGGCGGTTCCGATGTTTATGATGACCGAGGTTCGAACCCCCGCGGCGATGACCCGCGCGGCAAGCGGGAGCTCCGAGAGAAAGAGGATCTGCGATTTCGTCATCCCGATACCGCGGGAGGCGTCGGTGAGCTCGCGGGGTATGCCCTCCATGCCCGAGATGGTGTTGTTGAGCACCGGCAGGATACTGTAAATGAACAGCGCCACGACCGTGGGCCTGAAGCCGAATCCGAAGGCCGGGACCGCGAGGGCGAGCACCGCGACCGGGGGGAAGGTCTGCGCGAGGGAGCTCAGGTCCTGCACGACGGAGAGAAAGTCCCGGCCGGGTGGGCGCGTCACGAAGACGCCGAGAGAGATACCAACGAGGGACGCGGCGACGCTCGAGACGGCCACGAGCACGATATGCTCGCGGAGCAACTGCGGAAGGCCCGAGCGAGAGTAGATGTGCTCCGGCTCATCGGGGAACAGAGTGGTCAGCGTCATCTCCTGCACGCTCTCGCTGAACACGAAGACGGCAAACGCCGTGATGACGAGCGCCGGCACCACGTAGATCGATAGTCGTCCGCGAGCGCTCATCGTACGAACCCCGTCTGGTTGAGTGCCTCGATGTCCGGCAGGCGCACCTCACCCACCACACGCTCCTCCTTGTCGAGCACGGGCACCGCCCGCATTCCCTGCCCCAGAAGCCGGGACAGAGCCTCGCGCAGGTCCGAGAGCGGGCCGACCGAAACGTCACGCGCCCGCACCGTGGTCACATCGTCCAGAGACGCAGGGCCGTTACTCAGCGCGGCGGAGTCGAGAACACCGACGAGATGACGGCTGTCGTCATGCACCCAGTACAGCCCGGAGCCGTCATGGCCGTTGTCGGACTCGGCGCCGATTGTGGCCGTGCCGACATCGGACTCCGCGAGGAGGTCCGCGCGCTGCATGTGGTCCTCGACCCGAAAGCATGCCAGGCGCTTGAGCGCCCGGTCGTTACCGACGAAGTTCCGGACGAACTCGTCCGCCGGCGCGGCAAGGATACGCTCCGGTGACCCTATCTGCACGATCTCGCCGTCGCGCATCAGAATGATCTCGTCGGCGAGGCGGATTGCCTCGTCGAGGTCGTGGGTCACGAACACGACGGTCTTTCGCAGCTTCCGCTGCAGGGCCACGAACTCCTTCTGCAGCACCTCCCGATTGAGCGGATCCACCGCGCCGAAGGGCTCATCCATAAGCATGACGGGCGGGTCGGCCGCGAGTGCCCGGGCAACACCGATGCGCTGTGCCTCCCCGCCGGAGAGCTCATGCGGATACTTCTCTCCGTAGGCCGCGGGGTCCAGCCCCACGAGCTCGAGGAGCTCAGCGGCCCGCTCGTAGCGCCTCGGCTTCTCCCAGCCGAGAAGTCGCGGTACGATGCCGATGTTGTCACGAACCGACATGTGGGGAAAAAGCCCGACGCTCTGAATGACGTAGCCGATCCCGCGCCGCAGCTCTTCAGGGGCGAAACTGCCCACTTTCTTTCCGTCCATGAGCACGTCGCCGTCGGTGGGCTCGATCATGCGATTGATCATCCGAAGCGAGGTGGTCTTTCCGCACCCCGACGGTCCGATGAGTACCGTGACCTGGCCGGTCGGCACCTCGAAGGAAACACCGCGAAGCGCATCGACCGAGCCGAATGTCTTGCGTACACCCTTGAATTCGATCATGACTCTACGTTCCTGATTCCACGCGGCGTGGCGACACGGATAAGGACTCCGAGCAGGCGATCGACAATGATCGCAAGCGCCACAATGGGGATCACCCCCATGACGATGAGATCCGGGGCGGCCTGCCCCAGCCCCTGGAATACGAAGGCGCCGAGACCTCCCGCTCCGATGAGCGCGGCGACGGCCGTGTTTCCGATGGCCTGCACCGCGGAGGTGCGGATGCCGCTGAGAATGATGGGGACGGCTAGCGGAAGCTCCACCAGCCGCAGGAGATCCCTCGTGCCCATGCCCATTCCGCGTCCGGCATCGACGACCGCATTCGGAATCACCGCCATGCTGGTGTAGGCATTCCGCGTGATCGGAAGAAGGGCATAGAGCGTGAGCGCAATGAGGGCCGGGGCATTTCCGATGCCGCGGATGCCGAGCTGTCGCAGCACGGGAAAGGCCTGGGAGATGAAGGCAAGCGGAGCAATCATCAGACCGAAGAGTGCCAGGCTCGGAATGGTCTGTATACCGTTCACCGCCACGAACACCGGCTTCTCGAGTCGGGAGCGGCGCCAGGCAAGGAGACCGAGGGGCACGCCGATCGCCACCGCCGCACTCACCGAGAGACCGGAGAGAAAGAGATGGTTCCCGAGCTCCTGCAGAAATCGGTCCTCGCGATTGTAGAACTCCTGCAGCACCGCGAGGTCATCGAGAAGGCCGGCGGCCGTCACCACCGCAAGTATCACGAAGGGCAGAAGCCCGACACCGGCCTTCGTCACCCTCGGGAAGGGGGCATTTCGCAGCGATCCGTCGATGATGACGAAGGTGGCAAGCATGAGGAACCAGAACCCGATCTGGGGGCTGAGTCGCGCGAACGGCATGTCGGGCGTGATGAGCCTCTCGCCGGCGGATGCAAGGAGCAGCACGGCTGCGGTGAAGACACCGAGTCCGGCCGCGAGCTTTGCGACGCGAACCCTCCCGGATTCGCCAAGGGTGGCAAGCACGAGACTCACCACCGCAAACCCTGCAAGCGCACCGACGAGCACCGGATCCTGCACGTCGATGAGGGCATGAAGCTCCCCTTCGGCGACACGATTGGGTTTGAGCAGAACGAATGGAAGGAAGAGAGCCACGATGGCGAGGACTGCGCCTGCCATCGTGACCCGCTCTATCCGTAGCTGTATGGACTTCACGGGAAGCCCCCTCGGGCTCAGGCGTTTAGTCGGCTACTCGAGAAAGCCGCTCTCGGTGAGGTAGTCTTCCGCCACCTGTGCGGCGTTCTCACCCTGCACCGCGATCCGCGCGTTGAGTGTCTGCAGCGTTTCCAGATCGAGAGAGGAGAACACGGGCTCGAGAACGGCCTCGAGTTCGGGGTACTCATCAAGCACCTCCTGCCGCACGATGGGGGCCGGTCGATAGTACGGCTGCACGTTGCGTGAATCCTCGAGAACCCTGAGGTTGAGCGCACTGAGGTTGCCGTCGGTGCCATAGGCCATTGCCGCATTTACCCCGTCGGTTTCGCGCGCCGCAGCCTGGGTGGTCGTCGCGGTGTTTCCGCCGGAAAAGGTGAGCAGCTGATTGTTGGACAGGTCGAAGCCATAGGTGTCTTCGAACGCCGGAAGCGTGTCCGGGCGGGTTACGAACTCCTCGGATGCCGCAAGCTTGAACTCTCCGCCGTTCCCGATGTAGGAGGCGAGGTCATCGAGCGTATCGAGGCCCTCCGCCTCGGCGAGGTCCTGACGGACGGCAATTGCCCAGGTGTTGTTGGCCGGCGCAGGCAGCAGCCACACGATGTCATGGTTCTCCATGTCGAGCCCCTTGACGGTCTCGTAGCCCTCCTGGGGATCCTTCCACACATCGGCGGATGCCGCCTCAGGATAGAAAAACGCGCCGTTCCCCGTGTACTCGGGATAGATGTCGATCTCCCCGTTTATAATGGCTTTCCGGATTACGTCTGTCGGACCGAACTCGGTGCTGTCCTCGACCTCGAAACCGTCGGCCTCGAGGAGTTGAACGATCATGCTGCCGAGCAGCGCACCCTCGGTGTCGATCTTGGAGGCCACCGTTACGGGACCTTTCTGTTCCTGCATCTCCTCCTGAGAACCGGTTGCACCCGCGAAGAGCACGGGAACCAGCAGAAATACAGCAACCACCATCGAACGAAATGTTCTCATACAAAACTCCTTTCGGTTGCAGGCGATGCTATAAGATAGGGAGGCTCACCTGCACCGTCAACAAAGGAGCCTGCGAGCCGGCCGTCTGCCTCACATCCGGGGTCAGGCGAACGGCCGTGCACCGAACTCGCCGATCATGCGATAGGGATATCCCGCATCCGGCCTGCTCACCTCATCGAGACGGGAAAACTCGTCGTCTGTGAGCTGCAGATCCACCGCACCGAGATTGTCCTCGAGTTGCGCGGCGGTGCGGACTCCGAGCAGAACAGAGGTGACGGTGGGCCGGCGAAGCAGCCAGGCGAGCGCGACTTGCGAATAGGTTGCGCCGCGGGAATCGGCGATTTCGCCCACCGCGTCGAGGGTGCGCCAGTTTCGTTCCACGTTTCGCCGGCTCCAGGCCTCCTCGGCGCCCTCGGGCATCATCGCCAGACGGCCTTCCTCGGGCCGCTCGCCGCGGCGGTACTTGCCGGAGAGAAATCCGCCGCCGAGCGCGCCCCAGGGGATCTCACCCACCCCCTGATCGGCAAAGAGCCCCTCGAACTCCCGCTCGATATCACGGAGCACCAGACTGTGCTGGTACTGCGCCGCGATGTAGCGCACCAGCCCCCGCGAATCGCTCACCGACAGCGCCTTCATGAGCTGCCACGCGGCAAAGTTGCTCACGCCGATATAGCGGATCTTTCCGTCGCGCACCAGATCATCGAGTGCGCGAAGCGTCTCCTCGAGCGGCGTAACCGGATCCCACATGTGCGTGTAGTAGAGGTCGATGTAATCGGTGCCGAGCCGCCTCAGGCTCGCCTCCACGCCCTCGGTTACGTGCTTTCGCGACAGACCGATGTCGTTCGGCCCCTCACCCACCGGCATTCGGACCTTCGTGGCCAGGATGATGCGATCACGTGCGACTCGGGAGAGCGCCTTGCCGACGATCTCCTCCGAGCGCCCATCTGCATACACATCGGCGGTGTCGATGAAGTTCCCGCCGGCGTCGATGAACCGGTCGATCATCTCCAGCGATGATTCCTCCCCGGCGCCGCGCTCCCCCTCCTCTCCGAAGACCATCGTGCCGAGGCAGGCACGCGAGACGATGAGTCCGCTGTTCCCGAGTGGTCGGTACTGCATTGGTTTCCCCCTGATCGTGAGTCGTGGTGATGTCTACTTACTTCGAACCTACTACCCCGGCCGCCCCGGCGGCTACCGCGTGGCGGCGGCAATCGCGGAGCGACGGCGCGTTACCGGCTACCGCGTGGCGTTCCGCCGGTGGACGACAACGTCGGCCGCGGGCTCGTCGATGATGACGAAGGCGTAGGGAGAGGTCAGCGCCATCGTGACGATGGCGTCTTCGGGAGGCTCATAGGCGGTGTAGCAGAGGTTGACCGTCCCGCTTGCATCGACCCGACAGGCGGCGTCGACCTCAATCGAGTAGCCACCCGAAGGTCGCTGCCCCATGAAGATCGCCACTGCCGTTTGAGAGTCGAAGCGCACCTCGGGCGGCTCCGGCTGCGGGATACGCGTGCGGGCCACACGGGACCACAGCTTCTCGAGCTCGCCCTGCGAGGTGGCCGTGGCGGCGAGGCGCTCCTGCTGCGCCGCGTTCGCGCCGGAGGCGAGCACAGAGAACCGGACGGACTCGGCGACCGCGTCCCCGGAACAGGGACACGGTGTGTCGCGGAGCTCGTCGGTGAAGGCGGGCGGCCCGTTCTCGGGCGGTGCAGAGTCCCTGTCGGATTCCCGGGCGGATGTGGCGCCGGGGGTGTTGCCGGGCTCGGGCACACCGCGGGCTTCGGCCGTTGCGGCCGGCCCCACTGCCATCGCCGCCGCAAGCGCAACGATCGCGAGAAGCAGCGGCCCGCTGCGGAGCCGGCGGCCGGCCGAGAGCCTACTGAATGAGCCGGTAGCGGTAATTCGGCTGCGCATACTCGACATCCTCGTGCGTACCGAGGCCCCGGATGGCGGCCTCCACGTTGCCGCCGCCGCGGAGGTCGATGCGATAGAGACGTCCGCCGATCGCTGCGGCCCCGGCGGCGCCGATCCCCTCGGCAAGCGAGCGCGCGGCCCCGACCCCGCGCCGCGTCTCGGCACTCTCGGTGAGCTTGATGATGATCGATGTCTCGTCGAGATCGGCCCCGGCCTCAGGCAGGATCGCGCCACGGCGCTGCGCCGGACGTCTGCCGCGGTTCCGAGCCGCGCCGTCGGCGGCCAGACTCGACACCGCCGCACTCGAAATCCCCCCGCCACCTGCATCGCCGCCGGCCCCGCCGCCGAGTGTCCGCGGCTGCACCGGGTAGTCACGCCCGGCATTTATCAGGTATTCGAGCGCGGC
>JAWLDL010000049.1:0-10217 GCA_041686675.1 Spirochaetia bacterium
CAAGAACGACGAGCTCGGCGACCCGCTCATCAACGACTATCATGCCGTCGGCATCGGCCTTACGACCTTCGAACAGCTCGAGGAGATCTACGCGATAACGCGAAAGGTCAACGAGCTGCTCGGTGCGCTTTTTCGTGAAGCGGGCATCGAGCTCATCGACTTCAAGCTCGAGTTCGGCGTCGACGACGCCGGTGAGCTCCTGCTCGCAGACGAGGTGAGCCCCGACACCTGCCGGTTCTGGGATCTCGAGACCGGAGAGAAGATGGACAAAGACCGCTTCAGGCAGGATCTCGGTCGGGTGATCGAGGGATACCGGGAAGTGCTGGCACGGCTCGAGAGGTAACGACATGCCGACATACGATTCAGAAACAGATCACTTTGCCGACGAGTGCGGAATTTTCGGCGCCTATTTCGCCGATGCCGACCACGAGCGCCGGGCGCAGCTCTCACGCATCGTCTACTACGGCCTGTACTCACAGCAGCATCGCGGGCAGGAGAGCGCCGGCATGGTGCTCGACGACGGGGGCGACTTCCAGGTGCACAAAGAGCTCGGCCTGGTCGCCGAGGTGTTCTCAGATGAGGTGCTCGACGGACTGCGCGGCCACGCCGCGGTCGGCCACGTACGCTACTCCACGCGCGGCGCCAATTCTCGCGCCAACGCCCAGCCCCTTGTCGGGCAGTCGCGGCTCGGCCCCCTCGCGATTGCACACAACGGGAATCTGGTGAATGCGCCGGTTATCCGTGAGCTCCTCGAGGACGCCGGGGTCATGTTCCAGACCTCGAGCGATTCGGAAGTGATTCTGAACCTGCTCGCCCGCGGTTCCCGGTACGGGCTTCGCCGCGCGCTGTCGGATACGATGCGGACGGTACAGGGCGCCTTTTCGCTGGTCATACTCACGCAGGAGGGCCTGGTCGGGGTGCGCGATCCGAACGGCATCCGGCCGCTGTGCATAGGATCGCTCGACAACGGATACGTCATGGCCTCGGAAAGCTGCTCCCTCGATGCGGTCGGCGCGGAGCTCGTCCGTGATGTCGAGCCCGGCGAGATCGTCATTATCAACGATGAGGGCATACAGTCGGTGAAAAACTCCGAGCGCACGGCGCTTCGCACCTGCTCCTTCGAGTTCATCTACTTCGCCCGCCCCGACTCGACGATCGACGGGGCCGACGTGTACGAGACCCGCCGCCGCGCCGGTGCACAACTGTTCGCCGAGGCGCCCGTGGAGGCCGATCTCGTGGCCGGAGTACCCGATTCGGGCGTCGTCGCCGCTCTCGGCTACGCCGAAGCCTCAGGCATTCCCTTCGGCATGGCGCTCATCAAGAACAAGTACGTCGGCCGATCATTCATCGCCCCTTCGCAGAAGCTGAGAGAACAGGCGGTGAGCGTCAAGCTGAACGTTCTTGCCGGAAACGTCCGCGGCAAGCGCGTGATCCTCATAGACGATTCCATCGTGCGGGGCACTACGTCGAGACGCCTGGTCGCAATGCTCAAGGAGGCGGGCGCTACCGAGGTCCACTTTCGGGTTGCGTCCCCACCCGTCTATTTCCCCTGCTATTTCGGTATCGACACCCCGTCACGACGGGAGCTTGCCGCCAACCGCGGTGTGGAGGATATCTGTGAGATGGTCGGCGCCGACAGCCTCTCCTTTCTGTCGGTGGAAGGACTGCTCGAGTCGCTGGGAACGCAGCGCACGTTCTGCACCGGCTGCTTCACCGGCGTGTATCCCGTCGCCGCGCCCCTCGAGGAGGAGAAGATGGCGATGGAGCAGCGATAGCCATGGCGACATATCGTGAAGCGGGCGTCGACATCGACGAGGCCGCACGGCTTGTCTCCCTCATTCGCGAGCGAGCCCGTGGGGCCGAGAGTCGGCGCGGCGGCAGCGCACCCGGGATCGGCGCCTTCGGCGCATTCTTCGAGCTCCCGCCGATGCGGCGGCCCGTACTCGTATCCTCCACCGATGGTGTCGGAACCAAGCTCGAGCCCGCCCTTGCCGCGGGGCGGTATCGTGAGATCGGACGGGACTGCGTTGCCATGTGCGCCAACGACATACTCTGCCACGGGGCGAAACCCCTGTATTTCCTCGACTACCTCGCGTGCGGGTCTCTCGACGCTGATGTAGCGGCGGAAATCGTCGCCGGTATGATCGACGCATGTGAGGAAATCGGCTGCAGCCTCTCCGGGGGTGAAACGGCCGAGATGCCCGGAATGTACGCTGCGGGAAGCTACGACGTGGCCGGCTTCATCGTCGGCATCGCGGAAGCCGAACGGCTCATCGACGGGGCGTCGGTGAAGCCCGGTGACACGCTCATCGGAATCGACTCCAACGGCGTACACAGCAACGGATTCTCCCTCATACGGGCACTCGACCTCGACTGGGACGAGAAAGCAGGTGGTCGTCGCCTCGGAGATGTCCTTCTCGAGCCGACTCTGCTCTATGTCGTGCCCGTGCTCTCGCTCATCGAGAGAGTATCCGTACACGGCATCGCCCATATCACCGGCGGCGGGCTCTACGAAAACGTGCCGCGGATGGCGCGGCGCAATTTCCGCTATGACATAGACCGCGCGGCGCTCTCCCGTCAGGCCGTCTTCGATGCCATCGCCGCGGGCGGCGTTGCCGAGGAGGAGATGTTTCGCACCTTCAACATGGGTACGGGCATGGTACTCGCCGTCGATCCGGAAGAAGCCGCAGCGGCCGCCGGGCACCTCGCATCAGCAGGTCTCAGCGCCCGTGTCATCGGCCGGGTCGGCGACGGAGAGGGCGTGTGTATCGTGTAGCCGTTCTCGTATCCGGGTCGGGCACGAATCTTCAGGCGCTCATCGACGCCGCAGCCCGGGGCACCATCAACTGTCGCATCGTTAAAGTGATCAGTGATCGCTCGGGGGCCTACGCCCTCGAGCGGGCCCGCAGCGCGGGGATTCCCGCGGAGGTCGTCTCACGCTCGAAGCACGGCGGCTCGCTCTCCGATCACATCCTTGCCGCGCTCCCGCCGGGTGTGGACATCATCGTCCTCGCAGGTTTTCTCTCGATCCTCCGCGGAGATATTCTCGAGCGTTTCCGGGGACGCATCATCAACATTCACCCCGCCCTTCTGCCGGAGTTCGGTGGTGCCGGCATGTACGGCATACACGTTCACCGGGCGGTGCTCGCCTCGGGCCGAAGGGAAACGGGGTGCTCGGTGCATATTGTCGATGAGGGAACCGATACCGGCCCCGTCCTCGTGCAGTCGCGGGTACCGGTTGAAGACGGCGACACGCCGGAATCCCTTGCCGGTCGCGTGCAGTCTGTCGAGCACGAAACACTCGTCAGCGGACTGAGAACCCTCGCTGCACGCCTCGGGCTCACCGGCGACGCAGCTCCGGACGCGCGTTCCGGGGAGCAACACACACAGGGGGAGCGCACATGAACATACTGGTTGTCGGCTCGGGCGGCCGCGAGCATGCCGTTGCGTGGAAGCTGGCCCGCAGCCGGCGGAATCCGCGCGTTTTCTGCGCCCCGGGAAACGCAGGTACGGCGACGGTTCCCCGGTGTGTGAACATCGATGCACGTACCAACGAAGAAGTCGTTTCTGCCGCCCTCGAGCGCGAAATCGACCTCGTCATCGTCGGGCCCGAGGAGCCGCTGGTAACCGGACTCGCCGATGAGCTGCGCGCCGCGGCCGTTCCCTGCCTCGGGCCCACGCGCGCCGCAGCCGCCCTCGAAGGGAGCAAGATTGCCGCAAAGGAGTTCATGAGCCGGCACGGTATCCCGACGGCGACCTACGAGGTGGCCCATGCACCGCAGGCGGCCATGGACGCCGTCGATCGACTGGGACTGCCGGTCGTACTCAAGGCGGACGGGCTGGCCGCGGGAAAGGGTGTTGTCGTCTGCCGGGATCGGGACACTGCTCGCGAGACCGTGCACTCCTTCATGGTGGACAGGTCTCTCGGACAGGCCGGCCGAAGCATGGTGATCGAGGAGTGTCTCGAGGGATACGAAGTAACCGTCCTCGCGTTCACCGACGGCAATACCGTCTATGAGCTTCCGCCGTCGCAGGACCACAAGCCCATCGGCGAGGGAAACACCGGCCCGAATACCGGCGGGATGGGCGTGATCTGTCCGCACCCCCGCTTCGATTCACAGCTGCAGGAGCGCTTTCGGTCGGAGATTCTCGAGCCCACGCGCGCAGGTATCCGCGAAGACGGCCTCGACTATCGTGGCGTGCTGTACTTCGGCCTCATGGTTACAGCCGAGGGGCCGTTCCTTCTCGAGTACAACGTCCGCCTCGGCGACCCCGAAGCCCAGGCCGTCCTTCCCCTCATCGATACCGATCTCGCCGAGCTTTCACTCGCCACCGCCACGGGTCGGCTGGCCGAGATTCCGCCTCCCGGCGTGAGCCTCGCCGGCTGCGTCGTCGTCGCCGCCTCGGCCGGCTACCCCGGTGCGTACGAGGTCGGATATGACATTCGGGGCATCGAGGACTGTGAGAGTCCGGTGTTCATGGCCGGCGTGCGTCCCGAAGGCGAGAAGGTCGTAACGGCAGGTGGGCGGGTGCTGTCGGTCTGCGGCATGGGTCGCACCGCGCAGGAAGCCCGGGATGCGGCATACCGGGATATGGAGCGATTGTCGTTCACCGGCATGTATTACCGCTCCGACATCGGCGCCTCGACTCCGCGGTAGACCGCGAAGAGACAGCGCGCACCTCGTCCCTCCCGCATTGCCCGCTCGAGGTACTCCGCCTCCCGTACGATATTGCGCAGCAGGTAGGCCCGGCCTTCGGCGATGAAGGAGTCCTTCCACTCCTCCCACAGGGCAAGACTCCCGAGCCACAAGGCCCGCTCTTCGTGGGTGAAGTCCTCGGTTTCCACACGTAGGTCGCCCCGCTCCTCTGCGAGGGCCTCGAGGGCGGCTCCGATCTCCATGTCTTCCGGGGGAAGCGTTCTGCCTTTGCCGCGCCTGTCCTCGAACTCACTCACAATGCACATAAAGCAGCCACCGGGACTCAGAACATCGAGGACGCCCTCGAGAAAGGACTCGAGGGCCTCAACCCAGTAGAGGCTATCTATAGAGAGCACCACGTCGGCGCTGCCCCGAGGCGCACCGGAGACGTAGGCTTCCATGTCGGCGTGAATGAAGGCGGCATCGGGGGTGTCTCTGCCTGCGGCATGTGAGAGCGCCGAGTGTGCAGTGTCGACACCGACGAGGCGTGCGCCCGCCTGGCCGGCGACACGCTCGCCGATCTCTCCCGGACCGCACCCGAGATCGAGAATCCGCCCGGGGCCGAGCGCCCGTGTCCGCCGGATAACGGCTTCGAGCTGTCCGCGGGTGAGTGAGCCGTGCTGCACGATGTCGAGCCCCTGGCGGGCCCGACAGAGATCGCGGAATGCAGGGCTTTCGGAGCTCTCCACGATGCCCCGCTCGAGGTAGTATTCCTCCACCGCAGCTTCCAGGTAGCGGCGGCCACGCCGTGTCGGCAGCAGACGACCCCGGGCACTGCGGCGTAGGAGCCGGGCGTGTCGGCACGCATCGGCTCGTCTGGTCGCATCCTCCACGTGGGTTCCGAAATACGACGTCATCGCTGCCGCGACCTCTCCCGCTGTGCCCGACCGACCCCGACTCGCGAGGTCCTCCGCGGTAAGAAAGAAATCCCGCACCGGCGAGGAGACTGCGGAAGGAGAACGCTGTACTGCCATGTGGTGCCGCCTTGTTCCGCTGCCGGTTCTTCCCGCTGCAGCCTTTTCCCGGTGCAGTATATGCCTCCTCTGTCGGTGAGTCACCATGAGTCACCTGTTGACCTGCCGCAACGAAGATGTTAATGTGCATATGCACAGAAAGGAGCAGCAGTTGTCACGATGTCCCAAACGCCGCAAATGCCGTGGGCTCGACGGGAGCCGGGTATTCAAGCCGGCGGCCATACACCTGTCCGAGCTCCAGACAGTGCGTCTGGGACTCGACGAGCTCGAAGCCATGCGCCTCTGTGACGTCGAAGGTCTCGACCAGAGCCAGGCGGGGGTGCATATGGCAGTCTCCCGCGGAACGGTGCAGCGGCTTCTCGCGCGCGGCAGGCGGAAACTCGTTGAGGCGCTGATCGCAAACCAGGCCGTCGTCGTCGAGCCCCGCGCCGCGAGCGCCCTCGGCTCCTGTGCAGACCCGACCGAAGTCGACGCCCGGAGCGTCGGCGACCAGAAACCTCATACCCGGAAGGAGTAAAGATGAACATTTGCATTCCGACAGCGGGCCCCTCGGGCCTCAACGACACCGTCTACGGTCACTTCGGCAGCGCACCGTACCTCACGATCATTGACACGGACACCGAGGAGATCTCGGTGATAGACAATTCTAAAAAGGAGCATGGCCACGGCAACTGCGCTCCGTCCGCCGAGCTCGTGGAACGCGGAGTTCACGCGGTAGCCTGCGGCGGCATGGGCCGGCGTGCTCTTGCCCGGCTGAACGACGCAGGCATTCGTGTTTTTCTCAGCGACGCCGCTACACCGGCGGAGGCCGTGCAGGAAATCGTCACCGGCAGCGCACAGGAGTGCGGAGCCGAGCATGCCTGCGCCGGTCACCACGGCCCAAATGGTCACGACCATCACCACGATCACGGGCATCAATGCCACTAAACCCGTCGATCAGTTGACACATCGGCTTCACGCCGACCGCCGTTTCGGGCTTGGCTTTCCGGGCGTCCGGCGCTAACATGGATGCTATGTCGTCAAGGGCGCTCCACGCGCTGCGCTTGTTTCTCGTCCCGGGAGCTCCCATAGCCGCGGCTGCGATTCTTCTCGGGGCCCACGCCGGAACGAGTGCGGCCGTAGGTTTCGCCGCACTGGTAGTACTGCTTGCTGCGGTCGGCGCCGGTCTGGTCCTGGCGTGGCGCTTCAACCAGAGCCGGACGGTTTTTGCCCTTCTCCTCATCCTGTGCGTGGACCGCTTCTGGGTCCATGCATTCAGCGGCAGCGGCTTCTGGACACAGGCAGCGGCGATTGCTGCGGTCTCCACCCTTCCACCGCTGAACTTCCTTGCCATGTCCGTGAGCCGTGAGCGCGGCGTGCTCACCCGATTCGGCCTGCTCCGCCTCGGCGCGCTCTTCGCACAGGCGGGCGCTGTAGCGGTGGTTCTCTGGCAAATGCCGCGGCTGCTCTATCAGTACGTCGCGGTGGATGTCGTCCCCACACGTTTTTTCGAGTGGACGAGGATGCCACAGCCCGCCCTGCTCGTCTTTCTTCTGGCACTGACCGCGTTTCTCATCGCCTACCTGAGACACAGGAGAGCCGAGGACGCGGGTTTCTTCTGGGCGACCGTCACCCTCACCATGCCCGTGCTGCTGCCCGCCGCGCCGAGAGTCTTTACGATCTATGCGGCCGGCGCCGCACTGATTCTTCTCTCCTACGTTCTCGAGAGCTCGCATAGCATGGCGTTTCGCGACACTCTGACGGGGCTCCCGGGTCGTCGGGCCTTCGAGAACGAGCTCGCGAAGCTCGGCAGCCGCTACGCGATTGCAATTGCGGACATCGACTACTTCAAGACATTCAACGACACCTACGGACACGATGTAGGTGATCAGGTGCTTCGTATGGTTGCCGGTCACCTTGCGCGAGTCGGGGGTGGCGGACGCGCCTTTCGCTACGGAGGGGAAGAGTTCACCATTCTGTTTCCCAGGCGGTCACCGGCCGACGTGGAGGCGGTGCTCGAAGAGCTCAGAAAGCGCATCGACGAGGCCCGATTCACCCTCCGCCGGCGCGACCGCCCCGAGACGCCACCTCCGAAGGAGGCGCGCGGCGGCCCGAGACGAAAGCAGACCCCGCTCTCGGTAACGGTAAGCCTCGGCCTTGCCGGTCGAAACGGGGCCAAGCGCTCGCCGGAAGAGGTGCTCAAGGCCGCCGATGAGGCCCTCTACAGCGCCAAACGAAACGGACGAAACCGCATCGCCAGCGCATGAGAGCCCGCCGGCTGCCTCCGGGCCGTGGCGACCAGCGAGCCCCTGGCGCCGCTTACATGTGAGGTCCCAGTACCGCCGCGCTGGCCCCCGGAAGGCTCAGCGACCCGTCCGGTTTCAGCTCGACGTCGGAGCTCGAGGCCGCCAGGATGATCACGCTTCCGCTCCCGCTTCCGGCTTCAGGCCCTCCGCCGGCTTCACGCTCTTCCCCGGCTTCGGGGAATGCCCGGGGGGACTGCGAGAAATTGCAGTAAAGGCTCAGCCGGCCCCTGCGGACCGATAGCGTTGCCGCGTCCTCGTCAGACTCCACCGCCATGTCATCCCGGCGACCTGCTGCAAGCTCAGGCCACGTACGCCGCAGCGTTATGAGCACACGGTACCAGGTGAGCATCTCGGCGTGGGGTGAGGTTTCGCGCTCGCTCCACCGGAGCACCGAGTCGGCGGCCGTCTCGGGCGACTGGGGATCGGGCACGTCGGAGGACTGAAAACTGAACTCCCGCTGTCGCCCCTCACGGACCGCCTCGCCGAGGTCAGGGTCCTGGTGATCGGTGAAGTAGAGAAACGGCGTGGAGGCGGCCCACTCCTCGCCCTGGAAGAGCATCGGGACGAAGGGAGAGAACAGGTAGACAGCGGCGGCAACCTTCTGAGCTTCCGTGCCTGCGATATGCGACAGACGCTCCCCGCGGGCCCTGTTCCCTACCTGATCATGATTCTGAATGTAGCCGAGAAACCGGTCCGGCGGAAGATCCGCGGCAAAGCGGCCGTGCCGACACCCGCGGGAGCTCTGATAGGCGCCGTCGAACACGTAGTTCCGCTCCAGCGCGTAGGCCACCATGCCCAGCGCGCCGAAGTCTTCGTAGTAGCCCCACCGCTCTCCGGTGACCAGGGCGTGTATTGCGTGGTGGAAGTCGTCGCTCCACTGCGCGCGCAGTCCGTAGCCACCCGCCTCGGTGCTGCGAACCACCTGAGGATCGTTGAGATCGCTCTCGGCAATCACGATCAGGCGTCGTCCGAGCTCTCCTTCGAGGCGGTGGACCGAGCTCCCGAGCTCCTCGAGGAAGTTCAGCGCCGACTTGTCGTAGAAGGCGTGGACCGCGTCCACCCGTAACCCGTCGGCATGATAGTCGCGCAGCCACATGCGCGCGTTATCGATGAAAAAGCGTCGCACTTCATCGCTTCCCGGCCCGTCGAGGTTGACCGCCGAGCCCCAGGGCGTGCGATAGCGGTCGGTGAAGTAGGGGCCGAACTCGTGAAGGTAGTTTCCCTCCGGGCCGAGGTGGTTGTAGACGACATCGACGAGGACGGCGAGACCCTTTCCGTGCGCCTCATCGACGAACCGCTTGACCCCGTCCGGGCCCCCGTAGGCCTCGTGCGGGGCAAAGAGGTTGACCCCGTCGTACCCCCAGCCCCGCGATCCGGAGGCCGCGGCAAGCGGCATGAGCTCCACATGGGTAACGCCGAGATCGACGAGGTAATCCAGTCGTCCTGCTGCCGCCTCGAGGGTGCCGCGGTCGGTAAAGGTGCCCGGATGGAGCTCGTAGACGAGTGCGCGGGAGAGCGGCACCTGTTGAAACCCCGTGTCGCTCCACCGGAACTCCCCGTGGCGCACCCGCAGCGAGGGACCGTGCACCCCTTCGGGCTGTCGCTCTGACCTCGGATCCGGACGCGGGTCTCCGCCGTCTATGGAAAAAGCGTAGGGTATCTGCGAGACATCCGCCGCCACCGCGGCCTGCCAGTACCCCCTGTCCGCCCGCTCCATCGGATGCCGCTCTCCTTCGAGCAGGAGATCGACCCGGGACGCCTCCGGCGCCCATACCTCGATTGGCTCCGTCACTGTCTGCTCACTCGCTGTCTGATCACTCACTGTCGCCGCGCCCCTCCCGGGCAAGTAGACAAACCGGTACCGTCCCCACGAGTTTGGAGACCCGCACCTTGCCGCTGTCGTAGCGCTCGTCGGTGAGCACGTTCTTCCACTTCCCCGTCGGCAGCTTCAGATAGGTCTCGCCCCACTTCCCCCCGAGCGTCAGCGGCAGGCGGGGCACGACCGTTACGGCCTGCCCGGCCGCCTCGCTTCCGCGAACAAAGGCAAAGCAGTGCGCGGCGGCATTGCCCCCGGCTTCCAGCGGCTCGTATTCACCGTCAGGGCCGAAGGCATCGGGCAGTGAGGCGCGAAGCGCAAGCGCTCGGTTGATCAGCCACAGCTTCGGCAATCCTTCATCGAGGCGGTCCATGATTTCGACGGGCGACAGCTTCGAAAGCTCGGAGAGCATTCGCTCGCGCGCGGCAAAATCCACCGGTCTGCG
>JAWLDL010000050.1:0-10149 GCA_041686675.1 Spirochaetia bacterium
GATGTTCTCCCTCCAGATGGGCTTCGGGGCGTCTCAGGTGTTCGATCCGCTTTCCCAGGTTCAGATCCCGCTCATGGGCCAGTTCCTGAATCTGGTGGCGATGCTCATCTTCGTGAATACGAGCGGGTTTCAGAAGATATTCCTCATCGGCGTGCAGCGCTCCTTCGAACGCATGCGGGCGGTGGATCTCGTTCTGATTCGAAGCGATATCGTACACCAGGTCATGGCGCGCCTCTCCGGGCTCTTCCAGGATGCGCTGATCATCGCCTTCCCGATTCTCGGGACCCTGGTTCTCGTCTATGTGACCATGGGACTGCTTGCGAAGGCGGCTCCGCAGATGAACCTGCTCGTGCTGGGTTTCCCGATCTCCATCGGCGTCACCTTCGTGGTGCTGATCGTCGGAATGCCCTTCCTCGCCGAGGCGATCTCACAGTTCATCGACGAGGGCTTCGAGGTCATTCAGTCGATGTACACCGCCGGACAGGACGCCGCCATCGAGGCTGGGGAGGCTGCCGCACCATGACGCAGCTCGGACCCATCGGCTACCAGCACACTCTCGGCCTGCCGGCCGTGACGCCACCGACGGCACCGGCACCGACGGCGGTACCGGCGCCGGGCGGCGCACTCCTTCCTCCCCTCAGCGCGGACCTCGCGCGGATGCACCTTCAGTGGTTTGCTGCGCCCGAGGAAGAGGGGCGCACCGAGGAGCCTACCGAGCACAAGATCCGCAAGTCCCGCGAAGAGGGCAAGGTCGCCAAGTCCCAGGACGTCACCGGCGCCATCATTCTGCTTTTCACCGCCATTACCCTTGCCATCTTTGCCGGATATCTGCTCGACACCATGATCGCCATGATGACCTTCTTCTACAGCAACGCGACGGAGATGGACATCACCAAGTCGAACGCGGTGACGCCCGCCTTCTACTCCTTCTTCATCCGGCTCACCCTGCCGGTGGCCATTGTGGCCTTCGTCGCGGCGGTCATGGGAAACGTGATACAGGTAGGGGCGCTGTTCACCCTGAAGACGATCAAGCCGGATTTCAACAAGATCGTCCCCCGGTTCGACAAGTTTCTCGAACGGACGTTCACCTCGGTGGAGGCCATCTACAACTGGTTCAAGTCCATGGGGAAGGTGATCCTTCTCGGCGCGCTCGCCTTCTTCAACATCTGGATCGAGATGGAACGCCTCATTAATCTCATCCATGTTCCGTTCCTCCAGGCGTTCGGGGCGGTGGCCTCGATCGCGTTCCGCATTCTCATTCAGGCGGCCATCCTGATGCTTCTTCTGTCGGTCTTCGACTACATCTTCCAGCGACGCCAGCATCTGGAGTCCCTGAAGATGAGCAAGCAGGAGGTCAAAGAGGAGCGAAAGACCTATGAAGGTGATCCCATGGTCAAGAGCCGCCTGCGGCAGCAGATGCAGGAGATGATGTCGCGGAACATGGTGCAGAACGTGCCCCAGGCGGACGTCGTGGTGACGAACCCCACGCATTTCGCCGTTGCGCTCGAGTACAACCGGGACACGATGGTGGCCCCGACGGTGACGGCCAAAGGCCAGGACAACATGGCCCGCACCATTCGTGAAACGGCCGAGGAGGCCGAGGTGCCGGTGATCGAGAACAAACCGCTTGCCCGCGCCCTCTACGCCGAGGTGGATATCGGCGATACGATCCCGGAGAGATACTACGAGGCGGTAGTCGCCGTGCTGAAGCAGGTCTACCGGATGTCCGGCCGCCAGGCCGGGGTGGTCGGATAATGGAGAAGACAGATGGCTGACGTACAGACGATGTTCTCGAACGCCTTCCTCAAGCAGCGAAGCGATGTGCTCGTTGCCGTGGGTGTCGTCATCGTGGTGATGATGCTCATCGTACCGCTGCCCACGGTGGTGCTCGACACGCTCATGTCGCTCAACCTCGTGTTCGCGCTGCTGACGATTCTCATCACGCTCTATATCAAGAATGCGCTCGAGTTCTCCGTCTTCCCGACGCTCCTTCTCGTGATCACGGTGTACGGGCTGGCGCTGAACGTCTCCTCGACGCGACTCATTCTTTCCCAGGGCGAGGAGTTCGACGGCCGGATCATCCAGGCCTTCTCGAACTTCGTTGTCGGTGCGGCCGGAACTGAGGGCCTCGTCATCGGGCTCATCATCTTTATCATCATCATCGCGGTGCAGTTCATCGTGATCACCAAGGGTGCCACCCGTGTTGCCGAGGTCGCCGCGCGCTTCACCCTCGACTCTCTGCCGGGTAAGCAGATGGCCATCGAGCAGGAGTACAGCTCGGGCGCCATCACCGAGGAGGAGTCGACGAAACGCAAGCTCGATCTCGAGCGGGAGGTCGACTTCTACGGCGCCATGGATGGTGCCTCGAAGTTCGTACAGGGCAACGTTCGCGTCGGGCTTCTGATTACGGCGGTGAATATCGTCGGCGGTATTGTGGTGGGGATGACCATTCACGGCGAGAGTTTCACCGCGGCCCTCAATACCTATATCTCGCTGGCCATTGGTGACGGCCTTGTGACGCAGTTCCCGGCGCTGATCATTTCCACCGCCACCGGTCTCATCGTGACGCGGTCGATCTCCGAGGAGACCTTCGGCACCGACCTTACACAGCAGTTCACCGGCCAGGCGCGCATCTACTGGATCGCGACTTTCTTCCTGTTTGCGCTCTCTCTCCTTCCCGGTTTCCCGTGGTACATCCTGATGCCGCTTGCCGGACTCTCGGGCCTGCTTGCCTGGCGTCTCGGCCGGCGACAGGTCACGGAGGAACGCGAGGCTGCCGAGGCCGCGCCCAAGCCGAAAGAGGAGCCGCAGCAGATGTCGCCGGTGGCCCCCCTCGATCCCCTGTCCCTGGAGCTCGGCTACGGCCTCGTGCCGCTCGTGGACAAGGACAAGGGCGCTGAGCTTCTCGACCGCATAACCCGCATTCGGCGGGAGGCGGCCCTCGAGCTCGGGCTCGTTGTCCCGCGGATCCGCATCATAGACAACATGCGCCTCGAGCCGTCGGAGTACACCTTCAAGATCCGCGGGGTCGAAGTCGGCAGGGCGAAGATCAAGATGGGCTACTATCTCTGCATCAATCCCGGCGGCAACCGGGAGGATGTCCCGGGAGAGGCAACCACCGATCCGGCATTCGGCCTCCCGGCAAAGTGGATCACCGAGGAGTACCGCGACCAGGCCGAACGCGCCGGCTACACGGTCGTGGATTCACCGTCGATCATCGCCACGCACCTCACCGAGCTGCTCAAGCGAAACTCCGCGGATATCCTCGGGCGTCAGGAGGTCAAGTCCATGCTCGACACCCTCAAACGGGACTACCCGGCTGTGGTCGAGGATGTGCAGGGTGCGCTCTCCCTCGGCGAGATACAGAAGGTGCTGCAGGGGCTGCTTCGCGAGCAGGTGTCCATCCGGAACCTCGTGGTCATATTGGAAACGCTCGCCGACTATGGTAACATCACCAAGGACAGCAGTTTCCTGGTGGAGAAGGTACGGCAGGCCCTCAAACGACAGATTTCCCTGCAGTACGCCGATGACGACAAGTCCATGAAGGTCATCACCCTCGACCCGTCTCTGGAACAGCGGATCATAGATTCCCGCGTTGAGACGGCCGGCGGAGTGGTCCCGGCGCTGCAACCCGATGTACAACGTGCGTGGATTAATGCGCTGCTCAATTCCGTGCAGCAGGCGCGCTCACAGGGGGTGTTTCCGCTTATCCTCTGCTCGGAGGCGGCGCGTCCGCTGGTGAAGGCGAGCGCGCAGCGCGACCTCCCGGACCTGGTCGTACTGTCGGCCCCGGAGATCGTCCCGGAAGTGAAAGTGGAATCGATCGGTGAGATCAGCATAGAAGAGTGAGGTTGTGGGGATGGAGTATTTCGTAGAACAGGCACCGTCGCACCTCGATGCGGAGCGGAAAGTACGCGCAAAGTACGGTGACAACGCCCGCATCATGCATCACAAGACGATCCGCATGGGCGGATTTCTCGGGATGTTTGCCAGAGAGGGCGTGGAGGTTACCGGCTACATTTCCGCGACACCTGCGCGTACCGAAGCGGCCCGCAAGCCGGCGGATTTCGAAGAGGAAAAGAAGAGGATCCTCGGCTCGGTCAAGAGCGAGAAGACCATCGACATGGTGCTGCAGGAGCTCAAGGAGATAAAGGTGAGCCTCGGCGAGCGCGAGGCGCAGCCCTCTGTTGCTTCGCTGCCCGATACCGGCCCGCATCCGACGCTCTCCGCCCTTCGCGAGAAGCTCTTTCACAACGACTTCACCCCGGCCTATGTGGACAGGATCATCGCGCGGGCCCGATCGACTTTTTCCGTCGACGAGCTCGAGAACGAGCGTCTCGTACAGGACCGTGTGCTCGAGTGGATCGGTGAGACGATACGGATACACCGGCTGAGCAGTGACGCGCGGCCTGAGATATACGTTCTCGTGGGGCCCACCGGCGTTGGCAAGACGACCACCATCGCGAAGCTCGCGGCCATGCACGCCTTCAACGGCTCGAAGCCCCGGAAGGTCCGTATCCTCACCATCGACAATTATCGCATCGGGGCGAAGGAGCAGATCGAAACCTACGGCAGTATCATGGAGATCCCGGTGGCGTCGGTGGACTCACAACAGGACATGAAAAAGCAGATGGCCCTTGCCGCGGATGCCGACATGGTATTCGTCGATACGATCGGGAAGAGCCCCCGGGAGTACACCAAGCTGGCCGAGATGAACGAGTTGCTTCGCGGGACCGGCGGCCACGAAGGGGTGCACCTGGCGGTCAGCGCCACCACGAAGACCGCGGATCTGCGTGAGATCCTGCGGCAGTTCGAGCCCTTCGGCTATACCTCGGTTCTCGTCACCAAGGTCGACGAGACGAATCGTCTCGGGAACATCATCAGTATTCTCGAGGAGAAGCAGAAACCGATCTCCTACCTGACCGACGGACAGAACGTTCCCGAGGATATTCACCCTGCAACGGTCGAACAGATACTTCTCACGCTGGAAGGCTTTCAGGTCGACCGTCAAATGATCGAAGATAAATTTGGGGAAGTCCAACGTACGGAGAGATGAATGGCTGATCAGGCAGAATCGCTTCGCGAGATGATGAAGAATCGCAACGGTCAGGGCGAGTCAAAGACCCGCATCATCGCTGTCGCGAGCGGGAAAGGCGGGGTCGGCAAGACAAATATTGCCACGAATATCGCGATCGGCTACGCGCGCCTCGGCAAGAAGGTGGTCCTCATGGATGCGGATCTCGGCCTTGCCAACGTGAACGTCGTCCTCGGCATAATTCCGAAGTTCAACCTCTATCACGTCATCCGCAAACAGAAGTCCATGGACGAGATCATCATGGACACCAACTACGGAATACGCATCGTTGCGGGGGCGTCGGGATTTGCGAAGATCGCGAATCTGGCCGAAGACGAGCGCAACAACTTCATCGATGAGCTCTCGCACCTCGAGAACGCCGACGTGATCATCATCGATACGAGCGCCGGTGTGTCGGCAAACGTGCTGTCCTTCGTGGCGGCGGCAGACGAGGCAATCATCGTTACGACGCCCGAGCCAACCGCCATTACCGACGCCTACGGTATCATCAAGATCATAGCCACGGAGATCGACAATCTCAACCTCGGCCTGAAGCTCATCGTGAACCGTGTGAAGTCGGTCACCGAAGGCAAGAAGGTCGCGGAACGGGTGATAAACATCGCCGGACAGTTCCTGAACCTCAAAGTGGATTATCTCGGCTACGTCTACGACGACCCCGCGGTACATGAGGCGGTGCTCAAGCAGAAGCCGTTCTCGGCGGTTGATCCCAACGGCAAGGCCTCCATATGTGTACAGCACATCGTGGGGCGGCTCGAGAACGTGGAGTATCGGGAGGGCGGGGGACTCGGTCAGTTCCTGAAGAAGCTCTTTGGACGGAGTGAAGGACCGGTGGAAAAGGTGTAGGCTATTTGAGAAATTGGATGAGCCTTGACTGCGGCTCTGGTTTTGCATAGGCTTGGAGGCTAGGGGAATTATATCATGGGGCCGAACCTGAAATTCAGTGCATACTTCGCCGGCTCGGCCTTTGTCATTGCTACCTTGACGGGTGCCCTTGCTGGTGTCGCTTTCGGTGCCATTCTGCTGCGCGCAGTCATCGGGGCAGTCGTCTTTGCCGGAATCGGCTACGGCTCCTATATCGTCATTTCCACGCGACTTCCTGAGCTTCTCTCCGGAGGGGCTGTGACCTCGAGTACCGCTCAGGCTGACGGCTACGGGCAGAACGTCGATATTGTCGTCGATGACGACGGCGAAGAGGACGAGCTGCCCGCGGCCGAGGAGCCTGACGCCGCGGAGAGCGACCGGGCCGCCGGGGCGGAGCAGACAGCGGAGGCGGGCACTTCGCAGGCTCACGGCGATGAAGACGAGCCGGGTGACCTCGAAGAGGTGGCCGAAGACGTTGAATCGCCTGCAGGCGGTGGCGACGAGCTCGTCGAAGAGGTCGAGGAGGTTGCTGCGGCGCCCACTGAGTCAGCGGCCTCGGCAAAAAGTGAATCGGAAGACGTGGATGAGAACTCGGTGGATGCGCTTCCGGATATCGGGGGCTTCGCCGGGGATTTCGAGTCTGAGGGGGCAGAGGGGGCCGAGGTGGTCGAAGAGGACGACAGCAACGACGGCTTCGGCGGTTCGAGCCGTGCTCGATCCCACGGGATCGAGCAGGATCCGGAAGTCATTGCGAAAGCACTGCAAACGGTGATAAAGCGGGATGAGTAAGAGCAAGAAGCAGGCGGAACAGGAAACCTCCCTGGCTGAGAAATCCGAGGAGGAGCTCTGGAAGCTCTACAAGGAAACCGGTGACCCCGAGATCCGGGAGCGGCTCGTCAGACAGTATGCACCACTGGTGAAATACGTTGCCGGCAAAGTCGCGGTGGGCATGCCTCACAATGTGGAGTTCGACGATCTGGTGGGGTACGGCGTGTTCGGCCTCTTCGATGCGATCGAGAAGTTCGATCCCGAGAAGCACGTCAAGTTCAAGACCTACGCGGTAACACGGATTCGCGGTGCCATCTTCGACGAGTTGCGGTCCATTGACTGGGTGCCGCGCTCGGTGCGCCAGAAGGCGCGCGAGATAGAGGAAACCGTACGAAGACTCGAGAGCTCGCTCGGACGTGCGGCCACCGACGAGGAAGTGGCAAAAGAGCTCAACATGTCGGTGAAGGAGTTCGAGAAGACGATGCTCAAGGTCAGCGGCACCTCCATTCTGTCGCTGAACGACGTGTGGTATACCGGCGAGGATAACGATAAGGTTTCCATCGCCGATAGCATCGAATCGCCGCAGAGTCTGAACCCGGACGTGATCGTCGAGAAGGACGAGATAAAGCGCGTCATTGCGCAGTCCATCAAGGAGCTTCCCGAGAAGGAAAAGAAGGTGCTCGTGCTCTACTACTACGAGGACCTTACGCTCAAGGAAATCGGCCAGGTGCTCGAGGTGACCGAGTCGCGTGTGTCGCAGCTTCACACCAAGGCCATCATGCGGCTTCGCACGAAGCTTACGAACATCAAGAAGGGGATCATGTAGCAATGGTACAGATGTCCCAGATACGGAGCTACATGCAGAAGCAGATGACGGAGGACCGCGAGCGGACCTACGTCAACGTTCAGGGAACGAGTCTCGATGACGCACTGAAGCAGGCCTCGATCGAGCTTTCCCTTCCCGTGAAGAACATCGAGTACGAAATTCTCCAGAAGGGCAGTCACGGCGTGCTCGGTGCCCGCCGCAAGCCCTATCTGTTACTTGCGTATCCGGCAGTAAAACAGCGAGAGGACGAGGGCATGGAGGACGCCTTCGATGTCGATTTCGGCTTCGATGAAGAGGTCGAGGACGTCGATCGAGACGGCGAGACCTTCGTGAAGCTTTCGCCCAAGGGTATCCTCCTGAAGGTGACCAAACCGGAGGGCCGTGGACAGAAGGCGACCGAGAAACAGGCCATGGAGGCCATTCGCGCGCGTACCGACGCGAAGGTCGACGCCGGCCGTGTTTCAAAAGCGGTGAAGCTTGCCGAAGGCGAGTTCATCACCATCGGTGATTACGACTACAACCCGGCCGCCGATGCCGTTCTGTCGGTCGAAATAGCCGATATGGAGATGAAGGCCTATCTCACCGCCCTTCCGCCGGGACCCGGCGGCGCGGACCCCGAGTACGACAACATCGTGAGCTTCCTCCAGGATCACGGCGTGGTCGAGGGACTCAATGAGGACATCCTGCGGCGTTTCTCCGACAAACCGATGTACCGCGAGCCCGTGCTCGTTGCTGAAGGTACCAAACCGAAGAACGGCGCGGATGCCCGGATCGTCCTGAACTTCGAGACCGACGAGCATGCGGTGAACCTGCGGGAGCAGGACGGCCGGGTCGACTTCAAAGAGCTGAACATTGTGCAGAACGTCGTGGAGGGGCAGGTGCTTGCCAAGAAGATCCCCGCCGAACGGGGGCAGCCCGGTCGCACCGTAACCGGAAAGCTTCTTCCGGCGAAGGACGGGCAGGATACGAAGATCGAGGTCGGAAAGAATGTGCGCCTGTCCGAGGACGGCCGGACGGCGATCGCGGAGCTCAACGGCCAGGTCTTCCTCCACAACGGCAAAATTCAGGTCGAGGAAGTCTACGTCGTCAATGGAAACGTGAACCTCAAGACCGGCAATATCACATTCCTCGGTGGAGTCGTGGTGAAGGGAAGCGTGGACGACGGCTTCAATGTGAAAGCCTCGGGTAACATCGAGGTGATGGGGAGCGTCGGCAAGAGTCTTCTCGATGCCGAGGGCGATATTATTGTCCGCCAGGGTGTCGCCGGTAAGGAAAGCGGTGTGGTACGCGCCGGTGGGAACGTATGGTCAAAGTTCATCGAGAACGTGACCGTCGAGGCCGGTGGTCTGGTGATCGTCAGCGACGGTATCATCAATTGTGACGTCTTTGCAAATCGAAAGGTGATCTGCCGCGGGAAGCGTGCACGCATCGTCGGTGGGCGTGTCCGGGCGGCCGAGGAAATCGATGCGAAGACGCTCGGCTCCTCAGCCGGAAAGGAAACCGTGCTCGAGGTCGGCTACGACCCGAAGAGCAAGCAGAAGCTCAACGACCTCCGGGAGAAGCGCGATGAACAGCGCGAAGAGCTGGAGAACGTGAAGCGGGATCTCAAGACCGTCATCAGTCTCAGCAAGCAGAAGAAAGAAATCCCGAAGGAAAAGGTTCAGCAGTTCAAGGACCTTCAGGCGCGCAACAAGGAGCTCACCGAGGAGCTCGAGCGTGTTCAGAACGACATCACCGAGCTCGAGACCTACCTCGACGGGCTCAAGCTTGCGGGAAAGATCAGTGCTTCGGGTACCGTTTATACCGGTGTGAAGCTCTACGTGAAGGAAGCCTTCCTCGATGTGCACAGCGAATTCAACGGCGTGACCTTCGGTGCCGAGGCGAAGCAGATAAAGATCCAGAAGTACGAGGAATCGAGCGAGAATATCGAGATCACGCGGAAGGAATAGATGGCGATACAACCCATCGACCTTCAGACACTTCTGATGAGACTCGGCCAGGTCGGCAAGGAAGAAGCCGCTATTCGACAGGCGGCGGCTCAGAGCCAGTCCGTCACGGGTAGCGAGATCGCCCGACGCAGTGCGGAACAGCAGCGCCAGGTCACCGAAGCTGAATCGCTTCAGGACGGGGCGGAGCAGGTACACGATGATGAATCGGGCGAGGGATCGACAGGCGGCGAGAAGCGCGGGGCGGAGGAGAGCGAGGAACAGCGAGAGGAAGATCAGGTCTTCCGGGATCCGGACCTCGGTCAGAACGTCGATATCAGCGGGTAAGCCGTCATGAATTCGATTCTCGTCGTCGTGATGAACGTCGGCCTCGCGGCGGCAGTGTATCTTCTGCTGGTGCGGCGCATCGACCGGAAGCTCGAACCCGGGCGGGTCGTGGACAATATTCGCAGCGAGATTGACGGCATCATTGTGGAGTTGAACCAGACCACCGACCGCAACATCGGGCTGGTCGAGGATCGGGTGAACAGGCTGAACGCCCTCCTCGAGCAGGCCGACCGGAGACTGGCGGTCCTCAAGCGCGAAATAGAGTCGCGAAGCGGCAGCACGGAGCGCTACAACGATATTCTCCGCCGTGCGCCCCGCGCGCAGTC